>CAYLSP010000097.1:0-5877 GCA_964385935.1 uncultured Defluviitaleaceae bacterium | reverse complement strand
TTAAAAAACTGCAAGAATCACCGAAAGATAACCTTGTCACCTTTGAAGAAACAGGCATTGACTGCATTTTTGTTGACGAGGCCCATTCCTACAAAAACAAGTTTATTTTTACGAAGATGAACAACGTAGCCGGTCTTTCAAAAGCGAGGGCAAAAAAGTCTACAGATATGGACATAAAATGCGACTTCATCAACGAGTTAAATGGCGCGGAGCGTTGTGTGGTTTTCGCCACCGGGACGCCTGTATACACACTTCATCTATTAGCGAAAAGCCGATAAATACGTCAAAAAGCAGACACTCATATTTGGGTATCTGCCTTTTTATTTGCCGTTAAATTGTCTTATATTGTTTAATAGTCAAAATCCATATCCAGAAAAATACGCTATTAGTTAAGAGGGCTGTAATATTACATCCATTTCACTAGGCAAGTGAATTGAATCCTTACTGATGCAATGATTATCAGCACACGAGTACTCACCTTGCGTAGGTGTCAATATTTTTCCAATAATTGGGTCGTAATACCTATTTTTATTTTTACAGTATTCTATCTTTCCATGCTCTCGTTTATATCTACGTTCTTGGCGTCTATATTCATAATAAGTTTTTGTGACGAATTGTATGCCTTTTGTTTTTCTCATAATTTCGTCTTTATTTAAGTGGCTACCACAGGTTCGTGTGCGATAGTCTTTATAGATTGCAGATCTAATCATCGTGTCAATATTCATTAATTGACGTATATCATTTTCCATCATAAAGTAGCCAATCCAGCTACGTTTTGGAATTAGCTTTTTACACACTGGACAAAGACCATTATCATGCTCAATAATACCTTCTAATGCAGTAATCTTTTTATTTATTTTAGTCACAACATGATAAAAGTACGCATTATGTGATTCTTCTGATACTATATCAATTTTTATATCTTTCAATGTTTTTGCAATTCTTTTTTTGAACTTCTGGATATTGTCATCCTTAACTCTAAGAAATTTCTCTGAAATTTCAAAACCCAGAAAATCAAGTGTTTCCCTGCCACCCTTGCTTAAATTCAGCTTTTTGGAATACTTCTCTTTTGGGTCTGGCGTGTTTGGCGGAAGCGGGTGCAAAGTTAAACACTCATCAGCTAAAAATTTCTCCAGTTTTTTAAAAATTTCGTCTAACTTTTCGTTGGTTTTGAATAGCAAGACAAAATCATCGGCATACCGTATGTATTTAAATTCATATTCTTTCGTCAGTGTATTTACAACGAACAAATCAAAATTGAATAAAAACACGTTAGCCAAAAGACCGGATAATACTCCACCTTGGGGTATGCCGACTGGCCTTTTCTCAGCCATTTTCTTATTCGTTGGAATCTTTTTAACTCGAATAAAACGTTTTAGGTATTTTTGAATAAGTTTATTATCTGCACCAAAAAAGCACTCCATCTTTTCTATAAGTAAATCGTGGTTTATTTTATCAAAAAACTGTTTGATGTCGCCATCAAGAATATAAACATAACCTTCATCGATATATCTGCGAATCTTTTTTACAGCATCTTTTGAGGATTTTCCATCTCTATACCCATAACTATTGAAATCAATGTTCTCGGCAAAAATTTTTTCGGCATACTTGCTCACAACTTCAGTGAGTATTTTCTGAAAAATTGTATCCCGTATAGTTGAAATAGACAATATTCGTATTTTGTTACGATCCTTCTTGGCTTTCGCTAACTCATCTTTCCCTTTTCCATACGGCGGCTTAGCTGTTTCAATTTCTTTGAATGGTCTAAATTGGTAATCTCCTCTTCTACCCTTATCGCAAATGTACAATGCGTGTCGAGAAAGTTCATTTTCAAACTTCTCGTAGCTTATACCATCACAGCCAACAGCTATCTTTACTTTATTCTCCATTGTCTTGCAATAATGCTTAGTGCCATCGCTATTTACAATCGTTTCAACTTTACTGCTAGGCATAATATCAGTTTTATCTAATTTTAGTTTTTCAAAGGCTTCTTTTACTTTTTCAGGTGTTAGTAGTTGCTTGAACTCATCGTCCAGAATCATAGAAATTCCCCCATAAAGACTTATAGCGCACCCCAAGAGACACCGTATCCCTAGTTGTACGCTACTACCGTGACTAGACCCTAATTATGGGCGATCGGTCTGTCTTGTCACGTTCTCCTCGCCCTTCCGACGCAGTTAAATATACCGTTACTCATCGTATGTACAATATAACTTGTCGTTTCTTGTCTCCCTTAACGATGATTGGATGATCAGAACGTCAAGCACCAAAGTTTCATAGTGGCTTCTCCTTCTGTTTGGGTGTTGCTCCATAAAGGCATTGTAAGCATTATCTCACAAATCTTTAGGAACACTAGCCAAACAGCAGCTAGTCCCAAAACAGTACGCAGATCAAACGATCAGGTGTAGCACAAAGTGCTACCACACCCAAATTATACCAAATTGCATGATTGTTTTCAAGCCTTATTTTTTGAAAATAAATAAATATTCGTGCGCAAGTAACAAAAAATTATATTTTAGGCTATTGGTTTTCCAAAACCCTGTTGCCTTACAGTTGTGTTGCTCTTTGATGATGATTTCTTTCAGCTTGAAACTAGCGTTCTCAAAAATCTTCATCACATCAAAGGACATAGGTATAACATGCCCTTTTTTTCGAGTATCACCCATTAGAATAGCGCAAAACTTACCAGACTTCAAAACGCGAAAACATTCAGAAGCTACGGTTTCCATTTGAACCAAGAAATCTTTCACCCCTAAGTTTGATAGATCACCATCAATGCCATCGCTATAATGGATAATATCGGCATACGGTGGGTGGGTGCATATAAAGTCCACGCTTGCATCGGGTATAAAATCAAGGTTACGGGCATCACCTTGTTTGATATATACTTTGTTTTCGCCTACCCATTCAAAGTTAATCTTTTCACGGCAACGTTCTAATGCTGTCGGATTTACGTCTACACCAATAATATTGCGGTTCAGGAGTTTTGCTTCGACAAGAGTTGTTCCACCTCCTATAAATTGATCCAAAACAAGATCACCTTCGGATGAATAACGCAATATCAAATTGCGTGGTATATACGGTGACCAGTTCCCGCGATATTTAGCATCATGAGTTGCCCAATTTCCGCGGTTCGGAAACGACCAAACCGTGTTCATTTCTAATTCAAAATTATCCGGCTCATATCTTATTTTTTTCATACAAAAATTTTACTCATAATTCCATCGTTTAAATCAGCAATGCAATAAATATGTTCCAAAACATCAAAAGTTTCTTCAAGATTATTACGTGCACTTTTCCACCCATTTCCATCTGTAAACCATATAAAGGTAAATCCATCAATGTCTTTTGATTCAATGGCGATGTTTTTATAGCTTCGTGCTGTTTCGTTTAGCTTTGAACCGCCACTGGTGTAAAAATTAGTTTCTATGCCATATATAGATGAATCCGTTTTAACAACAAAATCGAAACGCTTGACGGTCTTTCCGTCATTCGTTAATGCGGATAAATTGATGTTCCACTTTCTTTCAATATCACCGATTTTCATTTCTTTAAAGTATGTGGAATCCTTGAAAAAACCAGCCTTTACTAAATAAGACTCGACAAGGTTCTCCATTAAATGTCCACCGCGATTCTTGCGACCGTTAGAATCAAGTCCCGTTTCTACGCCGGTCGCATAGTCAACTAGATTGCTAACAAGATGGTTCTCTAATAAATCGAATAACCCTGTTTTTCGCATAAACATCAGGTATTGTTCTATGGAATAATTTGTTTTTTTAAAAGAAAAGCGAAACTCACCATCACCATCAATAGCGTATATTTCACTTTCACGGACAGCCAATAAAAGCGGAATACATTTCAAAGTTTCGGGATATCTAGTAACAACCTCTAAAAATTCATTTTCAATATCTTTAGAGCCTATGAGTGTGTTCAATATGTTTAATTCAACTTTTATTGTGTCTATATTGCGATGGACTTTATCAAAATCAATGTAATATCCATAATCAGAAATACTTCCTCTGAACTTTGCCATCCACTCTTTAAAATCTCGCATAATATATCATCTCCTATATTATAGGCTAATAATTGCCTCTACAATCAGTGCAATTGCTTTGATCTCTGCGCTGGTTAGTAGTTCTTCCTTCTGGACCAAAGTATGATGCTCGCATAATAGCTCCACAGCTATCTCTTGAGCATTGCTTGAGAAAATCATGACCGTCATGACCTACAATGTTAGTTATTCGACAGCCTGTACTGTCATAACCATTAATTTTATTCCAACTATGCGAATTTCCATCTGGAGAAAATGTCGTACCGTTATCAAATCGTACAGGGGCAATAATATTCATATACCAATCTCCTCTTTATTTTCTAATGTTATCCGTTGACAATGAGCAATTCTTTGACTTTGCCGCGTTTCGTCCCGTTGGAGTTAATTGCTCTGCTTGCTTCTATTCTTAAAATTTCATACCTTGAGTAAAGTTTATCAAAAAAATCGTCTGTTTCATCAATGTTCTTTGGATCAGAATTACTTGCCACAACCGCAGCCCCGCGCTCACTCATGTCATTGATAAAGCAAGCCAACTCTTCTTGAGCCGAATCATCAAAACCATCTTTTGCATAAGCTGTAAAACTTGCCGATGCTGACAATGGGCGATAAGGAGGATCGAAATAGCAAAATGTTCTATCATCAATAAAATCCTTTGCCATTTTGTAATCGCCGTTGAGGATTGTAACGTTTTTTAGTCTGATAGATGCGACACGTAAATTATCCTCATCACAAATACAAGGATTTTTATAACTTCCCTGCGGAACGTTATAACTACCTTTTGCATTTACACGATATAAACCGTTAAAACAAGTACGGTTAAGAAAAATAAAAAGAGCTGCCAAATCTAATGAACTATCACCTTTCATTTTTAAACGGTTGAATTTATCACGATTTTCATAATAAATAAGTTTTCTTGCTTCATTATCCATCGATAGATATTTCTTCTCGAAAAATTTTAGCATGTCAATAAGGGATTCAACATTATCACGGATAGAAACGTATGTATGAATCAATTCCCGATTTATGTCACAAATGTAAATCTCGTCAAGTGAATAATAATTTAACACATCAAAAAGTACAGCCCCGCCACCTACAAAAGGCTCGGCATATTTTTTTATTCGCCCCCCTAATTCGGAAGGGTATTTTGTTCTTATCTCAGTTAAGATTTGCGATTTACCACCAGCCCATTTTACAAAAGGTTTGGCTGGATGCTCACATTGCAATTTAGGCATGACAAATACTCCTTTTGTTCGTTTATTCTATAATCATAGCATAAATGAAAAAAATTGTATACTTTGAGCTATAGTGTATCATAATAATTTACCAAAAACACATTTATATTTTGACGTTATTTCATTTCCTGTTCAAGTCCATCAAACTCTGGCGTATTAAAAAATTGCCCAAGCGTTACACCAAAGCCATCACACAACTTTTTAATATTAACTATGCCGGGGTTTTTACTTTTTGAGTTAAGCATACTATAAACGGTCATAGGTGGAACACCAGAAATATTTGCTAAAGCGTTAATTGCTATATTTTTTTCTTCACATAATTCTACAATTCTGTTTGCAACTGCTTGTTTTGTATTCATTTTCAACCACCTCTTATTATATACCTTAGATAATTTTAACGTAATCTAAGATATGTCGTACAAGATATATCTTGTATTTTGTGTAAATGCAGGATAAAATATACGATATATCTTATATTGGAGGTCAAAAACATTGAAAACTACTACTTGCTGTTTCACAGGACACCGCAAATTACCGGCAAAGAAAATCGACCGCATAATAAAACGCCTTGACCATGAGATAGAAACACTCATA
>CAYLSP010000096.1:0-5908 GCA_964385935.1 uncultured Defluviitaleaceae bacterium | reverse complement strand
AACATTGTATCCAACGCCCACTGCCAAGCCGCAGAAAATTCCATAATATATATATATTTCATAAATCTTTGTAACGGTTGAAGAAAGTATGAATCCGAGGGTCAGAACTATTGCAATCAAAATCATAAGTATCTGAGGTTTTATTTTTTTCTGTAAAATACCGCCTAAAACCCCGCCCAGACAAAATGTAATCATAGACACAGTAAATATGTTTGCAGTCTCAGCCGCCGTAAAGCCAAGAGCCGCTTCAAGGGGCTTTACAAATACCGACCATGCGTATAACAGACCTAAAAACATTAGAACTAATGTTCCTACCACTAATTTTGTTACCTTTAAATTCATACACTCAACCCCTTTATATCGAATTAATTTTATATTATAGCATAATTATATAAGAAGCGCAAAATATAAAGTGAGTGATTATATGAAAATTTTCACTAAAGAGCGGTTTTTATATCTTCTGATTCCATTTGTTGTGGCAGGGCTTAACTTTCTTATAATAATGTTTCCAAAAGTAATGATTTCAGCCGCAAAAAATGGGGTTGGTCTTTGGTTTTTTAATGTATTGCCCGCCGTCCTTCCATTTGTAATCGGAGGGAATATGCTGATGGAACTAGGTTTTGTAAAGTTTTTAGGAGTATTATTAGAACCAATTATGTATCTGATTTTTCGCGTCAGCGGCGCCGGAAGTTTCGCTATGGTTATGGGCTTTATGTCGGGTTATCCCATGGGCGCAAAAATAACGTCTCAACTTAGAATAAACGGAGATTTGTCAAGGCATGAAGCTCAGCGGCTAATGTCCTTTTGCAACAATGCCGGCCCTCTTTTCGTTATAGGAACAATTGGGACTGTTATGTTCAAAAACCCACAAATAGGATATTATATTTTATTTGTCCACTACATATCCGCAATAATTGTGGGACTTCTTTTCAGAAGATACAAAAAAGAAGAACTAAAACCCAGCTTTTCAACAAGAAAAGTCTTTAAGCGAGCCTATGCACAAATGCGTGATGAGAGAAAAAAAAGAGGAAGAAGCTTTGGCGAAATATTAGGAATTTCCGTCAAACAGGCAATGGAGACCATGCTGTTAATAGGAGGATTTATCGTTCTATTTTGTGTAATAATCGAGGTTATTAATTTAATGGATCTGCCAAGCCTGTTGAATTTGCCGCCCTCCTCACCTCTCGTGGGCATAATCGGAGGATTTGTTGAAATTACTAACGGCACAGCGATTTTATCAAACCTCCCAGGCATGACGCCCGTATTTATAACATGCGGACTGATTTCATGGGGTGGGCTTTCAGTTTTTGCACAATCAGTTTCATTCTTGTCGAAAACCGATATTAGCCCTTTAATCTACATGTTCTCTAAGCTTCTTCAAGGTACTGTAGCCCTTATCATATCTTTCGTATCCTATCCGTTTTTTAAGGATGTTATTGAAAAAGGTCAGGCCGTTGCTGTCTCAA
This sequence comes from uncultured Defluviitaleaceae bacterium, assembly GCA_964385935.1. Classification (GTDB taxonomy): domain Bacteria; phylum Bacillota; class Clostridia; order Lachnospirales; family WRAX01; genus CAYLSP01. Next base: position 4,442 of record CAYLSP010000096.1, on the reverse strand, counting down.
CGTCTCAAAACCCTGTTAGTAACGGACTTTCTAACTTCTTCTCGTCCATATCAGGATTAGTCATATGCGTCTTTTGCCTTTTGTGCATTGGGATTTTATGTCAGCTTATTTTTAACGCCATTGCTGTTATAAGGAGGTCTTAATAAAAAGCAAAGATTCATTCACTGTGACGATACAATAAAAATACTTTGTGTCTGTCGATATTTGTGGTATAATGTTTACAATAGAATTCTCAAAAACTTTATGACACTGTTAAAGGGAGGAAAAAAATGACTATACAACCACGACATTCTTTATTGGAAGGGGCAGATCCTCTAACAGGTTTACAGGGAAATCATGCTTTTTTAAACCTTCTTTCCGAACTTACTAAAGAGCGCCGGCAGTGTGAAATTATGATTTTGGATATAGATAATTTCAGAACCATAAATAATCTTTATACCTACTCTTCCGGCAACCAAATTTTACAACACTTTACAAAAGAATTGCAAACCCTTCTTCCGCCCGCGTCACAGCTTTTTAGACTAGACGGAGACAGCTTCGGAGTGGTATGCATAGAAGAACCTAGCCGGCAGTGTGAAAAAATGTATCGAAAGATATCCCCTAAAACCTTAAAAATAGACGGTTTTTCCGTATCATTTACTGTTTCGGCGGGGATTTGCCGTTGCCCGGAACACGGAGAGGACGGCAACACCCTATTCTCTAACCTCTGTCTTGCTTTGTCACAGGCAAAAAAGGGTGCGAAAAATTGCTGTTGCTGCTACACCACGGATTTGTCCGAGGGAATCAAGCGGGACATGCTCCTTTTAGAGCAGTTGCGCAACAGCGCAGCTCAGAATTTTGAGGGCTTTTATCTTTATTATCAGCCAATTATGAATAATGACGGCAAAACCCTCCACGGCTGTGAGGCTCTGCTTCGTTGGAGTGACGAGGTTTTTCCCGACGGAGTTTCTCCATATCAGTTTGTGCCGTTGTTAGAAAGTAGCGGGCTGATTTTAGAGGTTGGTAAATGGGTAATACGCACCGCCATGGCTCAATGCGCCAAGTGGCAGAAAATGTTGCCGGGTTTTCCCATGAACATCAACGTTTCCCAGCGCCAGCTTGACGATGCTGATTTCTCTGAGTTTATTGTTCAAACTGCTTCACAATATGGCATAACTCCTAACACCATTACGTTAGAACTCACGAAAAGTCAATACAATGAGTATGAAAAAACACAAAAGTGGATGTATTATTTGAGAAAACAAGGATTTTTAACAGCTTTGGATGATTTTGGGACAGGCTATGCTTCGCTTGACATTTTTCGTAAGATAAGTACCGATGAGTTGAAAATCGACCGCTCATTCCTTGAGCGTATTAACGATGACGTAACAGAACAGGTGTTGCTGGAAAGCCTGCTTAATATGTGCCGAAAAATGAATATCTCCGTCTGTGTGGAGGGGATTGAAAGCAGAGAAACAGAGCGTACTGTCTCTCAGATGAACCCCCATCTTTTACAGGGTTTCCTTTTTGGCCGCCCGGTGCCACCTGATGAATTCGAGAGCCAGTATTTTCAATGTTATGTGCCTAAGGATGATGAGTCTAAAAAATATTCGCCTCTTGTCTATACTGAGTATCGTCCGGCAAAGCCCATGACCTTGTCTGAAATCGTGGACAATTCCCATTCGGGTATTTTTCAGGTAGGCATGGATAAGGAATTTACCTTTCTTACCTGTAATGAAGGCTATCGCCGGATGTTGGGCTATACTGCGCGGGAAATGGAAGAGAAATTCGGAAACAAAGCATTAGGCTTTGTCCATCCTGACGATACTGAATGGGTTAACGAAGAAATCCGAAACCAGTTGGGGAAAGGTGACACTGTTAATATCGAGTTCAGGGTAGTTCGCTCCGACGGCCGCCCCATATGGATTCTTGGCACAGGAAATGTAGTCCGCAGCAGCGACGGTAATCCCAGCCTGATTGTTAACATTATAGAAAACGATCAGCGCAAAAGGAAGAATCTAAAAACTGAAGAAACTCTTTCTCAATACGAAAAAATTCTTTCGTTACTGCCTACAGGGATTAAATATATCCGCTATGACCCCGATTTTACCATTGAGTATATATCACCTGGCTTTCTGTCAATTTTAGGTTATACTCAGCAGGATATTCACGAGATTTTTGATAATAAATACATGAATATGATTTATGAAGAGGACCGTCAGCAGGTGGTTAATGATGCACTCGATCAGGTTCAGACCAGTGACGTAGTGCATCTGCATTACCGTTCTGTCTGCAAGGATGGCCGCCTGGTATGGATGCAAACTGTTTCTCGTCTGTGTCCCGTTGACCCGGACGGTATTCAGCGATGTTGTTCAAGTGTAGTAGACGTTACTGAAACTATTACTCCTGAAGAGCAAAGCCGAGCGCTGAATATCTCTAACCGTCTCCAAAAAGTGGCTCAGCTTTGGGGAGAGGTAATGTTTGAATATAACTTTATTACAGGTCAGTTGCTGGTATCAGAAAGCTTTGCAACGCTTTTCGGTTATGAGCTTCCTCAAAACAATGTTATAGACCCAAGCCTTATTTTCCGTGAGGACAATGCAAAGTTTCTTGTTTTGCTTGACCAGGTGCGAAGCGGAGAGCAGCCTGCCCCTATTGAACTGCCAATCAAAAAAGCTGACGGCAGGAAAATTTGGTGCCGTATACTGGCTCACCAGCCGGAACAAATTGGAGAATCCGTTGTGTCTGCAATTGGAAAGTTCATTGACATAAATGATGAGTATAACGAGAGAGAACGGCTGCGCCTTGCTTCTCAAATGGATTCTTTGACGAGTCTTTACAACAAAGGTGCTGTTGAAATCCGCGTTTGCGCTGAATTGGAGAATACCTCCCCGGACTCTCATTATGCCTGTTGGATTTTGGATCTTGACGACTTTAAGTCTATAAACGACACATTCGGTCATTTTTCAGGAGATAAACTGCTTCAAACTATTGCCGAACGACTTCATCTCTGTTTCCGGAAAACTGATATTTTAGGGCGTATAGGCGGGGACGAATTTTTGGTTTTTGCCGCAGGTAATGACGACTTGGAATGGCATACGCATAAAGCAAACCAGCTTATGGAACTCTTACGAGAGCCAGTCATTTTAAACGGGAATGAAGTCATTCCCGCCGCCAGTATAGGAATTGCCTGCTATCCAAAAGACGGGACAAGTTTCAGCGAGTTGTATCAAAATGCTGATAAAGCTCTCTACCGTGCTAAAGCGGCAGGGAAAAATGTCTTCTGTTTCTATAGCTGATGCTGATGTAAATCTGCCGAATACACTATTGACATGCACACACGTTTAGTTGTATAATTTCTCTAAGATTTCACATAAATCTTTTATTATATTTGGAAATGAGGTGCAGAAAAATAGACACGAAGAAAAGAAACATAACGATATTGGCCGTTTTAGGCGTGGTGGTGATAGCGGTATTGTGTACAATTATGTTTATTCTGCCTGGTTTTGAAAGTAATAAGAAGGCAAAAGCCGGGGAAACCATAGTTGTAACTGTGTATGCCCCGAGAGTTGAAGATATGTATGCATATGAGTTCAAAGTCAGATTCAATCAGGAAGACGCTGAATATATTGGAGAATTAAAATCCAGCATCGACAGTATCTCTATGATATTTGCCAAACAAATTGACCCACATGTGCTTGTTGGTGCAACAATGATTGGCGAAGTTCCTACATATACCGCAGACCAGCCAGAGATTTGTACGCTTTCTTTCAAAGCGCTGAAGGATTTTAACCTTTCAGACTTGGTTTTAGAAGATGTAAATATTGTCAAAGGCGACTCACAATATGTTGAGGGCATAGAAGACTGGACAATGACAACTACAATTACAAAATAATAAAAAGCGCTTGGATTTAATCCGGGCGCTTTTTTATGAAACTATTTAAAAGATTTTATAAGTTCATGAAGTTCACGGGGTTTATCTATTATAAAGGGGAATTGAAACGCCTCAAGTTCCGTTCTGGTTCTAAATCCCCAACTAACAGCAATTGATATTAAGCCGGCGTTTTCTCCTGTGGCATAATCCATTTCTGTATCCCCCACAAAAACACATTCTTCCGGGGACACTGAAAGCTCCTTCATAATGGAAATTGTTAGAGTGGGGTCAGGTTTAGGCGGAAAACCTTCCCTATTCCCGGAGATATAATGGAAAACAGAGGGAAAATATTTCTCAACCACTGTAATAGCGCCCTGGTGTGGCTTATTAGAAATAACGCAAACTCTGTACCCATCATTTTTAAGCTTTATTACGGCTTCATAAACTCCATCATAAATATGGGTTTTATCAAAGCAGTGCTCATTATAATGCGCCATATAACTATCAAGAAGCCGTCTCCTATCCTCTTCACCGCATTCAGGAGCCATATTCTCAATCAGCTTAAAAACTCCCTTGCCAGCAAAATGCC
>CAYLSP010000095.1:0-5939 GCA_964385935.1 uncultured Defluviitaleaceae bacterium | reverse complement strand
CTTCCATAGGCTTTGCAAAATAATAACCTTGAACTACGTCACATCCTACAGATTTCAATAAATTGATGTGATCCTTTGTTTCAACCCCCTCAGCCACTGTATGGATACCAAGCCTTTTAGCCATCTGCATGACGCTCTCAATAACAATTTTTGCCCTTGCCTGATATTTGCTGTTACTGAAAAACGCTTTGTCAACTTTTATAACGTCAACCGGAAGGTTTTTCAGAAGCCCCAAAGAAGAATATCCTGTGCCGAAATCGTCCATAGACAATGTGTATCCTGTATCATGAAGCCTTTCCAAAACATTGTGCAACAACTCCTCGTTGTCGAACATAGTGCTCTCGGTCAGTTCAATTTCAATATATTTTCTCGGTATTCCGTAACGGCTAACAATTCCGTCAACTTCGTCCACAAAATTTTCGTTTCTGAGATGAAGCCTAGAAAAGTTTACAGATACAGTTACAGGATTCTCACCGCTGTCTATCCAGCCCTTTATTATGCCGCATACTTTGTCCAGCATATACATATCAAGCCGGGTCACAAATCCGTTTCTTTCAAACAGAGGAATGAATTCGTTAGGATAGGATATAAACTGACCTTTATCCTTCCATCTCACAAGAGCCTCCGCGCCAACAATATTCTCAGTATTAAGATTATATTTAGGCTGCAAATATACAATAAATTCGTTATTCTCAAGAGCCTGTTCCATTCTGCTTTCAAGCTCAGTTTCGGCAATAAGACGTTCTTTTAAAGACTCTTGATATTCATAGAAATCTACATGCCGTTCCTCCTTAGCAATCTTGTGGGCAAGATTAACTTTTTCAAGTATGGTTGTTATATCCGAATCCTCCGGCTTAATAAGATAAAGTCCGAACCTGAAATCTATCTTATAGTTTATCATTTCTGATACTACACGCTTAAATTCCGCCACAGCTGCAAGACGACGGCTTTCGATATCCTCAACAGAATGGTAGTTATCGAAAATAATAAATGAGTCTGCTCCCAAATGGGATAAAACAGAATAATTATCCTCAAGAACTGACTTTGTTACTTCTGCAATAGTCTTAATAATCCTGTCGCCAGTCTCGAAGCCAAACATTTCGTTAATCATTTTAAACTGATATATATCAAACTTAATAACCATGAATCTTTGGTCTTTATGTTCCTTCATTATGCGTTGGGCATCAATCTTGAATTTTGCAAGATTAGGAAGCCCCGTTAATTCGTCAATATAGGCCGCTCTATACAGCGCCGCCTCATGCTTTTTATTGCTGATGACATATACTGTAAATAAAATGGCAAATAAAGCCACAATTGCCCCCGAAAGTGTTATCGTGCTTCTAAATATAGAACCGCTTTCAGAAGAAATGGCCTCGTCCCGTACAATTGACACTATATACCATCCATTAATTCCTATAGGCTGATAATGCATGAGCCTTTTGCTGCCGTTTAGCATATAAATGGTATGTCCGCCCAGGTTTCTCCTTACGTTTTCAAGTATTTGTTCTGGGTCGTCATAGGACACAACTTTCATTTGTCCGAATGCATTCATAAGGTTTGAGTTCCACTGGCTGTCAGTGCTGTTGGACTTTGCAATAATGTCCCCCGAAGTGTTACAAACAAATGCATATCCCGTTTCGTTATAAGAACTCGAAATAAATGCGCCAAGATTTGATGTGTCATAAACTCCAATCAAAACCCCTGTTATCTCCCTACCGCTTATAACAGGCGTGGAGAACGCTACTACTTGAATCTCATCAAAAGGTGATTGAAACGGTTGGGACAAGTATGTTTCACCTTCAATAGCCCGGCTAAAATAATCTGTATCAAATACATTAAGACTATGACCATCGCTTGCAATTGCATTCCCTTCAAGATCAGCATAAACCAAAGAGCGAAATCCACTATCCCCTACAGTATCCTGAAGAAGCTCCACAACATCGTGCCCATCAGGTTGATGATTGCCTATTGAAGCCGTATCTCCAATTAGACGAGCAGTTGTCCTTATGTTCTTAAACCGTTCGTTAATAGCAGAAACAAGGCTGTGCTGCTGTTGACCAATAATCTCTCCAAGGGTTTTACAACTATATACGGAAAGGCTATTCTGTAAGGACTTATTATACAGGCTGAGACTTACGCTTATAAGTATCAGGATGACCATAAAGCCACCAAATATTTGAAACAGTTTATTTTGAAAAATCTTCATACAACATTCCTCCATCACAGCCCTCACGGTTTTTTACGGTGAGCCATCTTAAATTCATACATAAGCGCGTCAGCGGCATTAAGAATATCATCAATATCCATATCCGTACCCATATCAACTTCAATAACACCGAAGCTGATAGATGTATCGTATTCCATTTTGTATTTCTCTTTAAGAGCCTTAATCTCATCATAAGCAATCATAACCTTTTCATTAGCCACCGCTTTAGGGCAGTTTGGTAAAATAATAACAAATTCGTCCCCACCAACTCTCGAAATAATATCATTTTTTCGGAAAGAACGACTCAGCATTTCAGCACAAATTTTAATATATCTATCGCCTTCAGCATGACCGAACATGTCATTTACATATTTAAGCTTGTCCATATCTACAAAGCAAAGAGAAAATCCCTGTCCAGTTTCTTTTAGCTCTGTCAGCTTGTCCATACAATAACGGCGGTTAAAAATAGCTGTTAAAGGATCTAAATATGCCATATTCTTAAACCGCATTTTTGCCATCTCAGATTCCATGAGTTCTTTTTCAAGCTCCATTGAACGCCGTTCCGCCGCTAAGGTTTTTGACATTCTTATGGCGAAGGCAAAAGTGAGATAATAAAGGAATACCAAGATTAAAGGAGTTAAAATATTTAATACAGCCAAATTGACTTCTTCAACTTCATAGTTATGTGTGCTTGAAAAGGCAAGCAAATAGATGAATATGACACTGGAATTAAGAGCGGCAAAATTCTCTTGATTCTTCATATGGGAAAAGTTGGAGAGATCTTGAAACTTTACAAATTTTTCTTTCTGGAATAAGAGCATGAGTATGTCCAGAATAAAGAAATTTATAAAAAGGGATAAATTATATATTGTGTCATTGCCTGAAATTTTGTATAAAGGGAGAGTAGTGACCACAGACATAACAGACAGCACAATATTACGTATAGCTACTATATTCAGCATGAAGGTGCTTGAAACATAAACTACGCTGCGCAATCTTATTTTATATATAAAAAGAAATTCAAAAAAAATAGTAACATACCCGCCCAAATAAACAATGGGCAAACCGATTCCAATAGATGAAAGCAACAAATATAGCACGGTGTTAAATATAGCTACACCCAGTTTAACAATATTATTCAATCGTATATTTGACAAAACTTTTTCTATATAACTAAATCCTACATAGTTAAAGAAAATAAATGACAATGCACAAAATGTCCTAGCAATTACGAAGTATAGATTCCCCACAAGTATCACACCTTAACTGAATTATAACCCGGCAGCGAAAAGCGGCGTTTTTTATATATTGCCACCGTAATATATATTTCATCCTAAATTCTATCATGTATTCGTCAGTTAAGTCAACAAAATAACAAATTTAAGAACCTGTCTCCATATTAGAGACAGGTTCTTAATAATCTATCTTATCCGCTTGAACATAGAACTTATATCATTTATTTTTATGCAACCGGTTGCAAGTATGAAAATAAGATACAAAAGACATATAAGGCATACACTTCCAAAAAGTGCAAATGGCTGGCTAAAATATGTAAACATGTATTTCTTTAATAAATTAACTAAAAGTCCTGCGGCTAATGCCCCCATACAAGGCTTTATAAACCATTTTATTACAGGGATTTTTATTTTTGCTTCCTTCTTTATCTTTATTATGCTTATTGTAAGAGTTACCGCAAGGCTCACAAACCAGCCGAATATAAACGCGTTAACCCCAAAGCGCGGAACTAAAAAGTAAATGAATAATATGTTTATAATCGATGACAATAGGCTATTTTTAAATATAAATAATTGCTGACCAAGACCGTTTAAAATTCCCGAAAACGTTATATGCATATACCAAAACGGACACATAATCCCAAGCATAAAGAGCATTTCAGAGATATCCTGACGATAAATTATACGCCCAAGCTCCGACGGGAGAACGAAAAAGATTGTCGCCGCCGCCATGCCTATAATTGAAGTGAACAATAATGACTTTGCCACAACCGTTTGAATTTTTACATGATTATTTAATGCTGCTGCCTCTGAAACAGCCGGAACCAAAGAAACGCTTAGAGCTGTTAGAAAAGCTGATGGAAAGAACACAAGCGGCATTGCCATGCCTGTTATTCTACCATATGAGCTCATGGCTTCTCCGTGAGTCATTCCAAAAAGTATGAGTTGCCTAGGAATCAGAGAATTTTCTATTGTTGCTAAAAATGAGCCACTGACTCTGTTTAACGTAAGAGGTACTGCCATTGCCATAATAATTCCAAGTGACTGGCTCGGTGAAAGAGATGGTTTGCTAATAAGGTTATGTTTGTTTTTGAAGCGTTTATAAGAGAAAAGAACATAAACAAATGATATGACTTCTCCTGCAACTATACCTAAAACCGCCGCAACACAGGCATATTCAAGCCCCATAGGTATAAATGTTCCTGCAAGAATATAGATCACAACCATGCGAATGACCTGTTCCAGCACCTGGCTTATTGCCGGAGTTTCTGATTGGTGCAACCCCAAAAAATATCCTCTTATACACGAACCTGCTTGCATTACTATTTTGGTAAATCAAGAAAAAAGGGTCATTTTCTAACGAAAATGCCCTCTTAAAGCTGCTCTTAATGAAACTTGGCTTGAGCTACGTAATCATTAACTTGTTGTAAGTATGCCTTTTTCTTCTCATCAGAGATCCATGCAATATCAAATCCATTTAAAGCAATCTGAATGATATCTTTATTTGTCAGATCATATTTAGTCGCTAAAGCATACATGTCATCGGAAATATAGCTTTGGAAATATGCAGGGTCATCAGAATTTACGGTCACTTTAATGCCTTTATGAAGCAATTCCAGAATCTCTTTTCCCTTCATGTCATCCACCACAAAACTATTGGAAACAGGGCAACAAGTTAAACCAATTTGACGCTCTTTGATATATTCAACCAACTTAGGGTCTTCAACGATATTTGTACCGTGGTCAAGCCGCTCTACACCGATGTCCATCAAAGCTTGTTTAATATTTCCAATGGAACCTTCTTGATCAATGTCACAATGCATGGTAATGTGGAAGCCATCTTTTTTCGCTAATGCAAAAACCTCAGCAAACTTTGAAGGCGGATTGTTTCTTTCGTCTGAATCTAAGCCAATACCAAGAATTTTATTTTTGAACGGCAAAGCTTCTTTATATGTTTCCATTGCAGATTCAGCTGACATATCCCTTAAAAAGCACATAATAAGATTCGCTTCAACACCAAATTTTTTGCTTTCTTCCGTAGCCCTGTAATAGCCATTAATAACGGTTTCAAAAGGTACGCCTCTGCTTGTATGAGCCTGAGGGTCAAAGAAAAGTTCACAATATCTAACGTTGTTTTCCCTTGCTCTTTTAAGATAGTCCATTGCCAATGCATAAAAATCTTCCTCGTTTTGCAACACGTTCATAGCAGGGTAATACACGTTTAAAAATGAGGTAAGCGAATCAAATTGATATGTCGCTTTTACTTCCTCTATGGTGTTTTGGCCTATATCTATATTATTCTTTTTAGCTAAAGTGAGCTTTAATTCAGGCTCCAATGTTCCTTCCAAATGCAAGTGAAGTTCTGCTTTCGGCAACCCTTTTATAAATTCTTTTAATTCAGACATATGCATCTTCCTCTACTGTTTTTTGAATATTATAACCCCGGCACTTAAAATCCAACAATAAGATTTTAAGTGCCACCCCTTAAAAAGGGGTTA
>CAYLSP010000094.1:0-6096 GCA_964385935.1 uncultured Defluviitaleaceae bacterium | reverse complement strand
TTATCACTCTCCATGATATCAAAACATTTAGCGGAAGACGATGGTGAATAATATGAACGGTGAATGGATGAATCTTCAGCATTTATCGTATGCCCTTGAGGTTGAGAAAACAGGTTCTATCTCCAAGGCGGCTGAAAACCTATATATGAACCAGCCAAACTTGAGCAAGGCTATAAAAGAACTTGAGACTATGATAGGCGTACCTCTTTTTAAGAGAACAACAAAAGGGGTGTCCTCAACTACGGAAGAAGGCCGTATTTTTTTAGAGTATGCAAAAAATATACTCTCTCAGTTTGAGGAGATGAAGGCTCATTTTCAAACGGCAAGCCTCAATAGACCTACATTCAGTATTTCTGTTCCTCGTGCAAGTTATATTGCCGAAGCATTTGCTTCCTTTATTAATGCAATTGAAAGCAGAGACAATTTTAATGTGATTTTTCAGGAGACAAATTTTTTGCAAGCCATAAAGAGCGTTACTGACGACGGATACAATCTTGCTATAATACGTTACCGTACCAAGTATGAAAAGTTTTTCCTTTCCTTTCTGGTGGAAAAGGAGCTTGCCCATGAAGAAATTTTAGAATCGGAAAATGTAATTATTATGAGCGCTAAAAACAAGCTTGCGGACAAAGACTCATTGGAATTTTCTGATTTAGAAGATATGATAGAAATCACCAATAACGACTTTGCACTTCCTCATCAACTATCTTCTGACAAGCCCAGAACAGATGATATATTGCGCTGTAAAAAGCAGATATTGGTTTATGAAAGAGGAAGCCAATTCGATTTGTTATCACATAACCATAATACTTTTATGCGGGTTTCTCCCATGCCTAAGGACGTTCTTGAACGAAATTGCCTGGTTCAAAAGAGATTCGGCAATCAGGACATACGTTTTAAAGACGTTTTGATATACCGAAAAGGATATGCGTTCGGAGAATATGAACAAATTTTTCTTGACCATCTTGAATGTGTAAAGGATTCTATTTTAAAATTTTAATAACATCTCTCATGAGATTGTCGATTCAAAAAATCGCAAATCAAAAACGGCTGCGGGAACATCGCCGGATCTAATAAGAAATCCGTTATAAATATATCGGTTGCCGTCCTTCCATCCTATCCTGTATTGAAGAGCCTTTAAAAACGCAATTCGAGAGATTTCACAGGATCTGCTGCTATCGTTCCAATAAAAACGTGGGATTTCATATGCGTCCAAATCATCTCTGTCTGCCGGGGAAATGATTAGTTTCCTGCTTGTCTCGTCGTACCAAAAACTGAGGTGCGACGGATTGCCAAGCAGTTTTATTGTGAGACGTGACAAAAATATGCGTTTACTCCTGAAGCAAACACGCATGACGGGTTTAGTGGCCCTCCTTGATGGTTCGCTCATGTCTTTTAAGTTACTCGTCTCCATGGCAGTCCTCCTGTCGTACTCTTATTCCTCCGTATGGTCTGTGTATAAGTTCTTCCGGCGTTGGAAGTTTCGCTTCTATCCCTCTTAAATGGCGTTCTCCTGTTTTGTTGTCTACAGTTATCAATGTGCTTGTGGTGTCTACCCGGTATTTAGCATCAAGCTCATTCAGAGTGTATCCGAAACGCCCCTTCCAATCAGCAGGCATATTGATGACGGTATTTCTCTTTTTCTTGCCCTCGCCTGACTCAACAACCTCAGTAAAAACCTGTAGGCACTCGTCTAAATTAAAAACAATAATTTCTTTTTTTCCTAGGGTTTGAAAGATTGCCATGCTTCGGTATTTAGCTGCCTTATTCCAGCCCATCATATCATAAATCATGGCGCAAAATATCCTGGCTACACACTTTCGCGGGTCGTTTCTTCCATCTTTTAAATTAGCAAACTTTAAAGAATCTCTGTCATAGATATTACATGGTTCAATGATGAGACGCAAATTTGCCTCGTCTATATTTATGACAATGTATTGATTTTTAGGGAACAGATTTACACAGGACATGTTAAAGGTAACACTGTCGATGGCAAATGTGATTTTCGGCTTATATGTGGGTGAGAGAAAGTCTCCGCGAACGCGCTGGACGCTCTTTTTATTAATTTCACTGTAATCTGAAAGCCCGCCACGGCTTTTTTTGCCTGTTGCGGCAATAAGACCAAGGTCAAGGTCAATCTGCTGTTCTTTGTCCATTGCTACCCCTCATTTCCAAAATCATTTTTTCAATTTCATTGCGCGCAGGCGTCTTGAGACCGCAACCGAAGCCCTCCACAGCAGAGGGCGGTGTTTGTATGTCCCATTTATCCAAATTATTAGCCAAAGCCCGTCTGCAAAGCAACATGTGTTCGGGTAACCCCTCTCCGAAGCTTGTCAACCACTCCCTGGGAATTGCCCTTGTCGGTTTATCTGCGCCGTCCTTGAAACGAAATTCACAGCAATTTAAATCAAAAAGAATTACACATTCATTATTTTTTACAAAACAGTTAGCGGTTACTTTGTATTTCCAGTCCTTTTGCCAACCCATCAGCTCATACAGAACATGGAGCATCTCTTTTGCCGAAATGGCAGTGCTTCCCCAGGGTACAGCGTTCTTGTTACGTCTGCCTGTTTTTCTGACAGCAAACAGGCGTTCGCCCGGATGCAACAATAATTCTACATGTTCAGTTTCAGATAGTAACGGCATGCATACGGAGTTAAACAATATTTCATTACGTGAGAATGTAACTGAGGCGGTGTTTCGTTCGCAAAACAATTCACGGCGCACGCGTTTTGCACCTGCAATATGAGCGATATCGGCCGCAATATCCACTGTATGAATACACGCCATAATGAGCGCACCTAAGTAGTGGCCGGCATCATACCCGCCGAAAGCAGGATTCATTGGTATAAAACCGGACAGCAATCCGTTGCGAATGATTTTGATCTCGTATGTATGGTTAAAAAATGGAGAAAAGCGGTTTGCTTTCAAAAGCAATAACGCCCTAACGTGCTCGTCCTCACTAACGATTGCTTCATGATGCGCCGAGTCGTAAAATATCCGCCGCTGACCAGAATTCCGTCTGGATTGGTGCGTTAAGAAGCTTATAGTAAAGCTTTTCGGGCCTATTATGTTGCCGCAATATTTTTCGTTCCTTAAAATTCCCGTCACAGCCGCGCAGGACCATATATTATTGCCTTTAGCCGTGGTCAATGAAAGATCCATCAATGTCTCGGCTATTTCCTTTTGAGGGTAACCGGCAAGAAACATAGAATATATTAAACGCACGGTCTTTGCACCGACAGGCTCTATGGTTAATCCATATTTTCCGGATTTTGTGTACCCCAACAGATTTTGTGTCGGGCAAAGGTAATCGCCACGGTCATAAACAGCCTGATTTCCAAAATCTACGGAACGTGATTTGAGTTCGCTCTCCAGTTCCGCAAACATGGCAAACATAGTTAAAAAGACTCTGTTTCCTGCGTCAAGGGTATTTAAGTTATTATTTTCAAAGAAGATTCCTACAGGAGGGTCAAGGGTCAATAACTCCTCAACTGTGTTCAGACAGTCCTTTGTATTCCGTGCGAATCGTGAGACCTCCTTAACGACGATTAAGTCAATCTTTCCGGCTTTGCAGGCATCAACCATTTGACGGAACCCCAAACGGTTTTTGAGACTTGTTCCACTTATGCCCTCGTCTGCAAATATCCCTACATAATTCCAGTTTGGATATTGCGGGATAAATTTTTCATAGTGTGCCCGCTGATTTTTTAAGCTGTTCTCTTGGTCGCCTGAATCCGTTGAAACGCGTAAATACGCGCAAACACGTAGCTTTTTCTGTCTCCAGTCCTTTCTGTCATACTTAGGGTCAATTTCGGAAATGATTCTCTTTTTAGGCGGCCTCTCCATATTTTTTCCCTTTATGGTATAAATCTCCTTTCTTTTACATCCTTTGATAGATAATTCTATCATTATGAGTTTAGCTAAACAAATAGCTATACTCAAAAAATTATGATAGGAGATTTGAAAATGGAAAAAATTTTTAGAACCGACTTAAAATCAGTAGGCAGACGCATACGAGAAGCAAGGCTTGGTCTTGGGATGACACAGGAGCGAGCGGCTGAACAGGCAGGGATTACGGGGCAATATTGGAGTCTCATTGAGACAGGAAGAATGCGGGGTAGCGTCAATACATATCTTCAAATTGTGTCCTCCCTAGGGCTGACTCTGAATGACATATTTTACAATGATGCTGAAACCTCACGTTTTTGTAAGGCGCTTTCCCTAGATGGGCTGCTGTCTGATTGCACAGACTTTGAGAAGACAGTTATCAGCGAGACGATTCTTTCGCTGAAAGATGTTCTTTTGCGTGCGCGTAAGCTGTAGGTTAAGTATTGTGCTAAATAAGTGTTGACAAAATGGGTTGTTGAGTGTATTATGTGTAAAGTATTATTACTTGACAGTGTTAGTTAACGGTGTTTATCAGGAGCCGACATGGATGAAATTCTTAGGTTTTCTCTTTTGTATGATTTTTATGGGGAATTGTTGACGAAAAAACAGGCAGAAGCCTTTGAAATGTATTATTTCGACGATTTTTCATTAAATGAAATTGCGGAAAAATATTCAACTAGCCGACAGGCTGTTTCCGACCTTATTAACAGAACGGGAAAAATTTTGGAAAGCTATGAAGATAAGCTTAAATTGTTAGAAAAGCATATAAAAAAAGAGGAGATAGTCAGTAGAATTAATGATGTTTTAATCAGTGAACCGTTTGAAGACATAAAATTGAACCAAATAAAAATGATGCTACAAGAATTATTATAGATTATTAATAGCTTTTAGGAGGGCAATATGGCTTTTGAAGGCCTTTCGGCTAAATTACAGGAAGTATTTAAAAATTTAAAAGGCAAGGGAAAGTTGACTGAAAAAGACGTTAAGGATTGTATGCGTGAAGTTAAGCTTGCTCTTTTGGAAGCGGACGTCAACTTTAAAATAGTCAAGGAATTTGTGGCAACTGTTACAGAAAAGGCTGTTGGAGAAGAAGTTTTTCAGAGCTTGTCCCCAGGTCAGCAGGTCGTTAAAATCGTTAATGACGAGCTTATCTCTCTTTTAGGAAGTCAGGAAGCAAAACTGACGTTTTCGCCTAAACCACCTACTGTATACATGATGGCGGGGCTTCAAGGGGCAGGTAAGACCACTGCGTCGGGAAAACTTGCGGGGATTTTGAGGAAGCAGGGCAAAAAACCCCTTCTTGTTGCCTGTGATATATACCGTCCTGCCGCTGTTAAACAGTTACAAGTTGTTGGAAGTGCTTTTGGTATCCCCGTTTTTGAAATGGGAACAAGTTTAAGCCCGGTTACAATTGCACAGCACGCTATGAAATTTGCCGCTGATAACGGACACGACTTGGTTATTATAGATACGGCCGGCCGCCTTCATATTGATGACGACTTAATGACTGAGCTTGAAAACATAAAAAAACTCACAAGACCACAGGAAATTTTGTTGGTTGTAGATGCCATGACAGGTCAGGATGCCGTTAACGTGGCGCAGACCTTTAATGACCGGCTTGGTATAGACGGCGTTATCATAACAAAGTTAGATGGCGATACCAGAGGCGGAGCCGCATTATCAGTCA
The DNA here is from genome assembly GCA_964385935.1 of uncultured Defluviitaleaceae bacterium. Classification (GTDB taxonomy): domain Bacteria; phylum Bacillota; class Clostridia; order Lachnospirales; family WRAX01; genus CAYLSP01. The sequence goes on along the minus strand of CAYLSP010000094.1, from coordinate 518 downwards.
GGAGTGTCACAGGAAAACCTGTGAAGTTTGTGGGTATGGGCGAAAAAATGTCAATTGATACCCTTGAGCCCTTTCATCCGGATAGAATGGCATCAAGAATCCTTGGCATGGGCGACGTTTTATCGCTTATTGAAAAAGCACAACAGACTTTTGACGAACAGGAAGCCGTGGAACTTGAAAAAAAGATGCGGAAAAACGAGTTTACATTGGAGGATTTCCTGACCCAAATGAGACAGATAAAGAAAATGGGGCCTATTAAAGACCTTTTAGGCATGATTCCGGGTCTTGGCGCAAACATTGGGGATTTGGATATTGACGAAAAAGCCCTGAGCCATGTTGAAGCTATTATTTGCTCAATGACACCGGCAGAAAGACGAAACCCTCTGATACTGAACGGTCCCAGAAAGAAGAGAATCGCCATGGGATCTGGACGTGAAATTCATGAGGTTAACAGACTTTTAAAACAATTTGAAGAAATGAAAAAAATGATGAAACAATTTTCCAATATGGAAAAAGGC
>CAYLSP010000093.1:0-6227 GCA_964385935.1 uncultured Defluviitaleaceae bacterium | reverse complement strand
AGTATTTTCCAATGGAATCCCAAGATTTTGGACCTGCAAAAATCACGTTATTGCTTACGCCGAGACTTAGTGAGAGGGCAAGTAGTTCTTCTCTTTGTGGGCCGTCACCAACTATTACAAACTTCACATCAGGAATTTTTGATATAAGTTCGGGCATGGCGTTAATGATAACGTCTATGCTCTTTTCTTTTGCAATCCTTCCAACGGAAACAATAACTTTTTCGCCTTTTTGTATGCCTAACTGGGTTTTTGTCTCTTCGATATCTTCTAGTGAATACTTTTCGTCTGAAAAAGGCTCAAAATCGATTCCTGTCGGGATAATTTTTATGGGTTTGGTTACGCCGTATTCCAATAGACTTTCCTTTGTTTTTTGTCCGGGAGAAATTACTACTGACGCCCGGTTACAAAATATTTTGCTGAATTGCTGAGCCATTTTCGGCGTTATAAGATTGCCTTTGGCTACATAGTGGACATAATCCTCATACATAGTATGGTATGTGTGAACATGTGGGATTTTATAGAAATCGGCAAGCACCTTTCCGAAAAGCCCAAGCATAAACTCAGTTTGGGTATGGACAATATCTAGATTCAGATTTTTCATTTTCATCAGGAGTTTCGGCGGATATAAAAGAGCCAGTCTGTGTGATTTCAAAAAAACCACAGGCATACTGGGAAGCCTGAAAACTCTTGGAAGCGGTTGAAGTGCCTTTGGGTCTGTCGTTGTAAATATAAACACTTTATGCCCCATTTTTGTAAGCTGGCGCTCCAACATTCTTACGGACGTTGCCACGCCGTTAATCTGAGGATAATATGTGTCTGTGAATATACCAATGTTCATTTTGACCTTCTCCTATCCACGGTTGCCTATTGCGAAACGCCTAAGCCCTCAATATGGCTGATGATTTTAGCCTTTAACTGCATATCCGAATTTTCAACGATTTCTTTAAGATTTTTAAGCTCTGATTTATTATTCTTTTTATGAAGCACGTCAGCCAAAAGGGTATACGTTTTACTGATGTCGGAAGTCTGTTTTATCATTTCTTTTAAAAGTCCCTGAGCCATGTTGTCATAATTATACTTAATCAAATTTTCGCAATAGAAGTTTCCGGCTATAAAATAATTAGTGAGATTTTGTTCATATCCGGCCATAAGCTCGAAATTAGACGCCCCATATTTTAATTTTATTTCCCTGTTGGACATCTTAGTATCGAAACGCAGCATTTTTTTATCGGCAGCTTTTCTGAAAGCCTTTTCGCTTGCGCTGAGTTCAGGGGGAACTTCCTTATATCCGTCAAGAAGGAAGGGGCTTATATCCATTTTAATAAAGAGTTTTTCGTCTATTTCTTTAGATTTTGAAAAATTCGCTTCTTGTTCAAGTTCCAGATACTCTTCAAGACTTTTTTTCTCTGCCTCTTTAATTCTTGAAGCCCTTCTCATGAAAGTTGTGAACCAAATAACTCCGGCTATAAAAATAGTCAATATGGGTAAAACCGGCATTTGCATAAAATCAAGCCCCCTGAAACTTCTATAAATAAAATACGTTTAATAAAAAGTTAAGTTAAAAAATATGGTAATTTGGACAGGTATATTATATAATAATATACGTGAAATTGGAAGATTTAATTTATTTTATTAGGAGCGGATTATGCGTAGAATTAAACCTGAAACAAAGAAGTTTTTGGCCGGTGGGCTGGCTGTTTTTCTTGCGCTGATTTTTATTCTGGGATTACTAACTCCGTTTTTATTTGGCGCGGAAACGAGCGGTAGTATTGAATTGTCGGCACAGGTGGGAATCGACGGAACTTATGTCGTCGATTCTCAAACCCCGGTTAACATCAAGGCCTCAAACAACGGAACGGATTTTTCAGGAGAAGTCCAAATCAGTGTCAATATATCTTATGACGAATACAATCCTTTATACGCTGTTTATTCCTACCCATTAGAATTGGCAAACGGCGCAAGTAAGTCATTTTCATTGGATATTGCGATTCCGTCAATTATTAAATCCATATCCATTAAAGCTATGGATAAAAACGGCAAAAGAGTTGGAGTTAAAGACGTGCCGGTAAAAGTAGTAAATACAAATATCGGCACTATAGGTTTACTTTCAGATACTCCAGCTAGCTTGAATTATATCATGAATTATAGCTTTTACAGCGATTATTATAGTAGGAATATTATTGCAAGTGAAATTCTGAGTAATTTAGATTCTTCCAACTTTCCGCAAAATATTGACGAAATTAAATCATACTTCGTGATTATTATAAATGACTTTGATACATCAACACTTTCAGAAGAACAAAAGAAACTTCTAACTTCATGGGTAACAGACGGTGGGCGCCTTATTATCGGAACCGGTCAAAATTATGAAAAGATAGAGAGCGGTTTTGATAACCTGACACTATTTTGTGTTGAGAAAACAGGAGAAACAGAACTTTCTTACTTCCGTTATAAAAATGAAGAGATATTATCGAAAAACCTCCCAGTAATTACTTGTGATTATAGTGAAGAAGCATTTTCCTACGCAAGCGGTACTGGCACAGAAACTGTTGGCGGAAGTAATCGTGATGCCGCCGTTTTCATGAACTGGGGCGATGGAGATGTTATTACAACAACATTCGATTTGGGAACGGATCCGGTTTCTCAAACTGCCGAAATAGACTTGATGATTAATGGTCTGATTTCAGACGAATTTTACGCCTATATCGATAGAAATGGCGAACATAATTATAATTATAACAATAACGACCTCGTGTACACTGCCACAGGTGAACTTAAAAAGCTTAATTCGGCCTTACTCCCTATTGCTTTCACCGTGTTATTTCTCTATGTTTTAGCGGTAAGCCCTATTCTTTATGTTATATTGAAAAGATTTGATAAGCGGGATTTTACTTGGTTAATAATTCCGGGGGTGGCTCTTGTAACAGTTTTATTGATTTTCGCCCTGTCTCTCACAAGCGAGTACAGAAAACCCGCTGCGAATGCGATAAATGTGGTTAAGCTTTCAAACGGACAGGGTGTTTCTACTATCAACTCAACTGTAGGACTGTTTTCTCCGGGAAAAGGGGACGTTAAAGTGGCTTTTGACGGTGATAGAAGTGTAAAACCGCTTATGAATCCCTCCGGGAATAATACCTATTCTTCCTTCGGGTATAGACCATACATGAGCTATGCTTCCGGTTTTTATTCTCCGTCTATGTCATCATCTTCAGGTATATATTCTAAGCCGATAATCCCAGAGGGCAAAAATGTTGTAAAACTAAGTTATGGCGAGAATATTGAGATAACTTATTTTGATAAGTCAAGCTGGTCTCCCGAGGCTGTTAGTATTAGTCAAGACGCTTCACTAGGCGATATTACGGCTGATTTAAGGATAGAGGGGAATAGACTTTCAGGAACTCTGGAAAATAAAACGGGCATGGATTTTGATGAAATTATTGTTGGTTTTGGTGTCAGCTATTTTAGATTCAGCAACGTAATAAACGGTCAAACAATAGATATAAATGAAGATATTGATATAAACTTGGATGAAGCTGGCTATTATGACCCCTATTATATAGTGGACAGAGTGTTTCCTAGAAATTATTATTATGGTGCAAGGATTTCAGAATTGGATTTCAAATTAAATCAATTTGCAAACCTTCTTAGATATACTTTGCAGCTTGATGAGTTCGGTTACGGCTATAAAGGGCAGGGCGTTACAAACAGGAATACCGGCTCAACATTTGCCGTTAATATTTTTGCCTTTAATACTGAGAATCTTTTAGGCGACGTAATAAAAATTGATAATACCAGAGCAACTGTTATAAATCATAACATATTCTATACAAAAACAGAGTTGAATTTGACAGACTCTAAGAATTTTATTATTCCCTTCGGAATGATTAATGTTTCCGAAATAGAATGTGATTCCAGATATGAAGATAACGCATATGATAATTCGGTTTATGTATACAGTGGCGGTGAAATAACCTTCTCTTTTGAGTTGCCCAATGTAAATATAGATTCCTTCCAATTCAACACTTCAAGAGATTTTGGAGGTAACCCTTTCTCAACCACTACTTCAAGCCAGATTTATAATTTTAAGAGTGGGGAATGGGAGAAGCTTAAAGATATAGTCTATAAAATAGATGATTATATTTTAGATAATTCTATTAAGGTGAAATATACGGTTGGTGCGGACGCTCGTGTATATAAGCCTTCCATTAAGCTCATAGGAGGGAATAAATGATTCAGGTTGACGGTTTAGTTAAGCAGTACGGAACATTTAAAGCTCTTGACGGGCTTAATATGGAAATAGACGACGGTCAGATTTTTGGCTTTGTCGGGCCAAACGGAGCGGGAAAAACCACCGCCATAAAAATTATGGCGGGACTTCTCTCTCCAAACAGCGGACGGGTTATAATTAACGGCAAAAATGTTTTAGGCAACAGCAAAGCGTTAAGGCAGGAAATAGGATATATGCCGGACTTTTTTGGCGTATATGACAACTTAAAAGTGGACGAATATATGGATTTTTATGCCGGGACATATTATATACCCTACAGGGAAAGAAAAAATCTAATTGCAAACCTTCTGGAACTTGTGGGCTTGACCCATAAAACGGACAGTTATGTTGACGTTTTGTCAAGGGGTATGAAACAAAGGCTCTGCTTGGCAAGAAGTCTTGTTCACGACCCGAAACTTCTTATTCTTGACGAGCCAGCTTCAGGGCTTGACCCCAGGGCAAGAGTTGAAATGAAAGAAATTTTGAAGCATTTGAAAACTCTTAATAAAACCATTATTATTTCGTCTCATATTCTGGCTGAAATGACAGAGCTTTGCTCAGTTATCGGCATAATTGACAGAGGAAGGATGCTTATGTCAGGTTCTGTCAGAGATATTATGAGAGGAGCTACGGGAAAAAGGAAAATGACAATTAGATCCCTTTCCCATTTTGAGTTGATTGGCGAAATTCTGTCCCAATATCCGGGAGTTTCGTCTATTGTATTAAACGTTGATGAAATTTTGTTCGATTTTTTAGGGGACGATTTAGAACTTTCCAGAATTTTTAAAGATATTGCGGGAAGAGACATTCCTCTTATATCTTTTTCTGAGAACGTCATTAGCCTTGAGGACGTGTTCATGAACGTAATAGGAGGCGATAATGTTGATTAATCCTATTATCAGAAAAGAAATCAAGTCATCTGTAAGGGCATGGAAAATATTTGGTATGATTGCGGCCTATGTTCTCATAATGCTTATCATAAGCGTCATGTATCTGTCACTTTCAAACAGCAACTATAACTTTGATCCCAGAACCTCCATATATTTATTCGGGGTTTTATCAGGCTTTCAGCTTTTTTTCATGATGCTGATTGTTCCAACGATTGCGGGTGCGTCTATTTCCGGCGAGAGGGAACGGCAGACGCTGGATATCCTCTTAGTGACAAGGATGTCGTCCTATTCCATCGTTTTTGGGAAGCTTGTCTCTTCACTGCTGGTTATCCTTCTGTTAATCGTGGCCTCAGCCCCCGTTTATAGCCTTCTGCTTTTTTACGGCGGTTTGTCCATACTGAATATTCTCGGAATGGTCTTGTTTACAATATTAACTGCGGCAATGGGCGCAAGTATCGCAATCTTTCTTTCAACCTTCACGAGAAAGACCATAATATCAACGGTCATATGCTATATAATTTTTTTAAGCATAACTATCGGAAACATCATAACTTATTACGTCATATCCTTTTCCTTCCATAGTATATTTTACATTGATATGCCCGATATTTTTGCATGCTTATTCATTATGACGAATCCGTTTTTGTCTTTTATATCCATATTAGATTTCCAGTTCGGCACAGACCTTGCGGGACAAATTCTTAGAGGTTTCGGAATGTATTATGGTGGATATTACGGCGGCGTTCAGGGTTCAATTTTGGGGGATCTGATTTCATTAGTGCCTATGTGGGTCTATAACTGTGTTATAAACACTTTCGTAATAGTTATTATGACACTATTGTCATCAGTTATAATCAACCCATCTAATAGAAGAAAATAGTGGTGAAATGCTTATGCTAAGGCTCAAACGCGCATTAAAGCCCCTTGGAAGAAAACTCTTTATGGAAAAAATCTGGAATTATTGCCTGATTTCAGTTTCGGCCGGGGCTTTTCTATGCGGATTATTGTTCATTTATTCAAAATTTAATTACTTTGAATATTTTTTTGGCTTAGGAAAATTATTAACCGAC
>CAYLSP010000092.1:0-6252 GCA_964385935.1 uncultured Defluviitaleaceae bacterium | reverse complement strand
ATTCCTGAATGTCGTCATTCAAAAGATTCGCAGTTTCTCTTAAAGCCACCAATTTTTCATACTTATCAGGTGGTGTTTTTGCAGTTTTTAAAGCGGAAAAAGCATCTGTAAAACCTTCTGTCAGATTACTTGAAACGGAAGAGTTTCTTTTAGCAACGGTCAGAATATTTGACGAAGGATCATAAACCCTTCCCAGGAAATACTCAATACTCTGTCCATCGTTGTTTACGCCGTTTCTAAAGGCCAGTTCAGCCTTTTTGGGAATATCAGAAAGCCCCCTATAAGCGCCTATATACATCCCTATAAAAACCATTATAACAGAAAACAACCACGCAAATATACGGTTTTTAAAAATTTTCATTCGAGACCCTCCATTTTGAGAGTTTGCTCTAAAACGGCAATGTCTGTTAAAATATCTAATGACTTATCCGAATATAATCCCTCTAGCTGATTTTTATAGGCCGATTTCACCATAACAAGGGCGTTTTTCGTCTTATCCATGGTATTTTCAAATGCATCGGATATTAAATTTTGTTCTTCAAATTCAAGATATGTCACAACTAATTTTTTCGTAATAGGCAGATAATATTCTAAAAAAGTGTTTGTCTGCCTGATTTGAGCCGGGTGAGCTGAGATATATTCAAATATTTCAATGGCAAGCCCTATTATTTCATCTACATATGATTTTAACTGTCCATCTTTTAATTTATTAGACATCTCTTTAATTTCAGCAATAGTTTTCATTCCGCTTTCAATAACCTTATCCGCAACTGTGTTGGTTTTTTCAATATTATGTGATAAAACAGTTCTTTTTGTTGTAAGCTTATTTGTTATGACAAACACCAAAGCGCATACACACACAGAAATAATATAATCCGTTATCCTATATAGCGGAAAAATCAGGCTGTATAATAAAAAAGCAATCCCCGCTGAATAAATAGGAATAACCGATTTTTCTTTTATTTCAAACATAAAAAACCTCCTCTTTTCAGTAATATTATAATAAAACAAGTATAAAATGTCCATCACAAAAGTATAAATAAGTATGTATATCCAATATACAAAATAATTTATTTTGGAGGAAGGACAATGAAGAAAAAGTTCAACATTATTGCTGCTCTAACCCTTTTAATTGTCATGGGAATCACAACTCTTGGCGGATGCGGCGGGTCAGTAAATGAGAAGACAGGAACAGTTTATGAAAAAATTCAAAACCGGCTGATTAATATGGAGTCATTTCAGGCCGAAGCTTCTGTAAAGTACATATCAAACAAAAACAGCCATACATATGAAACCCTCCAACAGTGCAGAACCTCGGGCGAATACCGCATAGAAGTAACAGGCCCCGAAAACGTAGCTGGAAACATCACATTATCAGACGGAAAAATCATCTGTCAGTTCAACACAAAAGTTACAGGAAAAATTTCAGTAGGTACAACTGAGTCTCAGGAAAGATCCGAAATCCTTTTGACTTCATTTGTAAAGAATTACGTTAAATCAAAAGAAGTGTCTGTCAGCGTTGCTTCTATAGACGGTGGCGAATGCACAGTTTTAGAGGCAAATATTCCGGGGGATCATCCATATTTGACAACGGAAAAACTGTGGGTTGACAATAAAACATTGAAGCCGGTTCAATTAATAATATATGACCCAAGCTCAAATGAGCGGGTTGTGGTAAGTTATACTAAATTCGATTATGATGTTAAACTGGACGACGCATTATTTGTTATAGAATAAAATTAAATATAATTATAAACAATCTCGGTATATAAAAAACAAACGATGGAAATAATACAAATACATTAAAGTTTTTTACGTATTCGGGGTGTTTTGTAAATGCTAGTTAAACGAGGCGATATTTTTTATGCGGATTTAAGCCCTGTGGTAGGTTCGGAACAGGGAGGGATTCGTCCTGTTCTGATAATTCAAAATGATGTGGGGAACAGATATTCCCCAACAATTATTTGTGCTGCTATAACATCCCAAATTAACAAGGCAAAGTTACCCACTCATATCGAAATAGATTCAGGTCAGTATATGCTTGTAAAGGATTCTGTGGTATTGCTGGAGCAAGTCCGAACAGTTGATAAAAAACGTCTTCGTGAAAAAATATGCCATTTAGACGATGAACTCATGAAAAGGGTTGATAGAGCTCTCCTTGTTAGTTTCGGGTTGGGACACAATACATATAGCGGTTTATAAACATGAATGACGTTGCAAATTTCGCAGCGTCTTTTATTTTTTTGATCTAATATATAATATATGATAAGGTAAGGCGGCAATTACCTTTTAAGGTAATTCATGGCTAACCATCCCCTGGGTAAATGGCTGTGCATAATTTTGATTAAATTGTTAAATAATAGGACTGTGAATTAAAATATTATCGCGTTTATATAAGGAGGAGTCACTTTTGAAAGCAACAGGTATTGTCAGAAGGATAGATGATCTAGGGAGAGTCGTAATTCCCAAAGAAATACGGCGAACTCTTCGTATAAGAGAGGGCGACCCACTTGAAATTTTCACAGACAGGGAAGGGGAGATTATATTAAAAAAATACTCACCAATCGGTGAACTTGGAGCCTTTGCAAGGGAATATGCGGAGTCTCTGGCCCAAACGGCAGGGCATATAACCTGTATCGTTGATAAAGACCAGATTATAGCGGTTTCAGGCGGCGCAAAACGGGATTTTTTAGAAAAACATATATCTAACGCGTTGGAAAAAGTCATTAACTCTCGCAGCTCCCTCCAAGCTTCGAGGAATGATCCCAATTTTGTGCCGATTCTTGAAGATGAATCTGATAACCTGTATAACAACCAGCATATCAGCCCTATAATCTCTGAAGGTGATGTTTTAGGAGCGGTTGTATTCCTTTCCCAAGACAAGCAAATGGGAGATCTGGAAGCTAAGCTTGCTCAGACGGCAGCAGGCTTTTTAGGTAAACAAATGGAGCAATAATTATCCAAATACCTATATAAAATAGGGTGGCTCATTTCACAGCTACCCTATTTTTTTGGATAAAATTATGTTATAATTAGCTATTAAAAGTGAGAGGGGAATAAGATGGAACATAGACGTATAGGGAAAACAGAAATGATGGCAAGCGTGATAGGACTCGGAGCGGAGCATCTTGATAAAAAACCGTATGAACAGGTTGAAGAGGTGATTCACTGTGCAATTGACAGGGGAATCAACATCATGGATTTGTTCATGGCAACAGAGGAAATCCGAAAGGACATAGGTAAAGCGCTCAGAGGGAAACGTGACAAAATGCTGATTCAGGGGCATATTGGCTCAATTATGAAAAACGGTCAATATGGAGTAAGCAGAGATATTAACGTTTGCAAGAAATATTTTGAGGACTTAATGAGGTTTTTAGAGACCGATTATATAGACATTGGCATGTTGTTTTTTATCGATTCTGAGCCGGATTTTCAGAAGGTTTTGCAATCCGGAATGTTGGATTATGCAAAAGACTTGAAAAAAGAAGGAAAAATCCGCGCTATAGGTGCAAGCTCACATAACCCCGAAATCGCTAAGAAAGTGGTTAAAACCGGGATTTTGGATCTCCTTATGTTTAGCATAAACCCGGCCTTTGACATGATGCCGCCCTCGGCTGACATATATGATTTGCTGGATGGGCCTTTGGGTTTGCAAATAGGAGAGTCAAGAAATCCTGAAAGGGCGGAACTTTATAAGCTCTGTGAACATGAAAATGTGGCTGTTACAGTTATGAAAACTTTAGGCGGCGGAAAGCTTCTTTCTCCACAACACACGCCCTTTAATAAGCCAATGTCCGTGGCTCAGTGCATAAGTTATGCCCTGTCACGCCCGGCAGTTGTTAGTGCTTTAGTAGGCTGTAAATCAAAAGAAGAGGTTTTAGAGGCCACTAGGTATTTTGAAATCCCTGATGATGAGAAGGATTATGCACTTATTATAAATGATTTTGAAGTCAAAGGGAAAAAATGCGGAAGCTTTGCAGGAAGCTGTGTATACTGTAATCACTGTCTTCCATGCCCGTCAAATATAGATATTGGTGCTGTTCACAAATATCTTGATATAGCGGTTCTCGACGAGAAAAATGTTCCCCCTAGTATTTTACAGCACTATGATTCACTGGAGAATCACGGATCTGATTGTATCAAATGCGGACAATGCGAAAGCCGCTGTCCTTTTTCTGTAAAGATTATGTCTAACATGGAGCGGGCAGAGGGTTTGTTTGGAAAGTAATCATTTACATCAGAACAAGCCAAATAATCTTTTAGAGAAATAATTTTCTATTAGAGTTAGAGCCTGTTGCCTTTCTTCCTCAGGTAATGCATCTGCAATTTCTAAAAATTGATCATGCTTTAATTCTAAAAAAAGTTCTAGCATATCTGATCTTTTTGTCATATCCATAATTAATCGGGATTCATTTAGTTTGGTCTGGGCAATAGGAACAATAATAGGTTTTAGACGTTCAAGATAGTCATCTACACTGTAGACAATATCTAAAACTTCATTGCACATTTGTTCTTTTTGCTTGGCGCGTTCACGTCTATATGTAAAGGGTACGACCACGAGAATTCCCATAAACAGCCCGAAAGTAACTACGATTAATACAACCATTAGCGGTAATTTAGATTTTAGTTTCTTCTTAACTTCCATGAACGACACTCCTCTATCACTATATTGTTTAAGATAACTGCCCGCCTTTGAGACGGGCAGTTATTGATTTTACCAATCTGGCAAACAATAGAAGCTCTTTATCATGTCTAAGTCAAAACCTATATAATACCAGCCATATCCGTTCCAACGGTAGCCGGACACGGATCTTCTGCCTACATAAGTGGGATAGAACCAGAAACTCTGCAAATTATTCAGCCATACATAAGTGTAACTATACAAACAGCCTCTCAATGCGCCAGGATCTACCGCTCTGAGTCCGATTTTCATATCGGGAACAGTATTAGGGGGCGCCAGTCTGGGTGGACCTCCAATTGGTTCTCTAAAATCTGGTGGTCTATAGCCGCCTGGTGGCCATGGTGTAACAGGTGGTGGCGGAGGTCTGTGTCCTCCCGGTGGTGGAGGCGGTGGAGGTCTGTGTCCCCCAGGTGGTGGAGGCGGAGGCCTGTGTCCTCCAGGCGGTGGAGGTGGCCATTGTCCTCCCGGCGGACGGTTATCTACAGGCGGCCATTGTCCTCCCGGCGGACGGTTATCTCCTGGCGGCCATTGCCCTCCAGGCGGCCATTGTCCTCTTGGCGGTCGGTTATCCATAGGCGGTCTAACTGATGAACTCATATCCCCAGGATAGACGACAGACGGTGGTGGTACTTCCTTTGGCCTATTACTTTGAGTTTTAAAAACCATTTGAGGCGGGCCAACTTCAGCTATTTCAGTTTCGTGCTGGATTTCCTCCTGATTTTCATTCTCCGGCGTTTCGTCAAATTCAAAGTTCATAAAATAGTTCATAGGATTTTCTATCCTCCCTAAACAATCATACCGTATAGTATGCTAGAGGGCAAATCCTATGTTACTTTACACTTATTGCGTCCACAGTTGTTATAACATCTACATATTTAGTGTTCAGAGGCACTTCTGAGCCGGCTTTTATTTCATACGTCCCTCTTGCAAAATACGCATTTTCGGTCTCAACGCCCTCAACTTCAATATCCAGATAAACGATAATAACCCCCGGCATTTCGGCATTGGCAATTCCTCCGTCTGTTCTCATAACAGTGTCGTAAAATGGTTCTTGCCTAACTCCCTTTATAACACCGATAAATTCTCCGGTTTTTTTATCAAAGCATTTAATATTTTCTTCCTTTGTATAATACTCATAAGTAAAATCGCGAACGCCATTTATTTTCAGCGTATAGGCGATGGTTTTTTGCCCTGTATCAATTCTTGTATATGGAGATACAAATTTATAAATAGTACCTGCCACAACGCCGACGATTATCAAAACAGCAATTATGTCAACGACGCTTATTTTTCCAAATAGCTTACCATTTTTGTCCACCTGAGTTCCTCCTACTTCTTCTCTGTTTTTAATTCCACAATGTATCCTTTTGAAGCAAATCCCTTGCCCTTTATTGTCATTTCCTTACCCATTTTAACAGGCTGACCTTCTGCCAGAATTTCTTTGTCCGATTCTGTGCCGCTGGCTTTTACTGTAAGTAAAACAGTGATTTTGCCGGGAACCTCAGCGTCAACGTAAACGTTAGCGTTTTGGTCATAAACGGGACTGACTGACGGTCTTTGTTCTTTAGAAA
>CAYLSP010000091.1:0-6283 GCA_964385935.1 uncultured Defluviitaleaceae bacterium | reverse complement strand
GTAGTTATTTTTGAAGAAAAGGAATATCGTTTTGCAACCTATAATGGAGTTAAAATAAAAAAATACAGTGAAAATGAACTAGTTCTAGAACAAGGCAAGTACAGGCTTGAAGTATACATTAATGGCAAAAGTAAATCACCGTTATATGCACCTATAAAAGGAAGAATGAAAAATATTATACATGAAAGTAATTGTTCAAGTGGCCATTTTAAAATGTGTCGAGATAATGTAGTTTTATTTGAACAGTTTAGTAATAATATGAGCTTTGAATACAATATGTAGGAAACCAGCTTGCCGTGGCTTATACGGCAAAGCGGCAGGCTTTGGGCTTGCCGTTTTCAATTTCAATTTCTCATTCTTTTTCAGTGCTTTATTATTTTAAGCCCTTTACTTTAGGAAAAATTTCTTTTATAATATATATTAGGAGTCGTAAATGTTCTTAACCATTGACCAAATATATAAGGGTGATGTCTTATGAAAATAGAGAAAATAAGCGAAAATCAAATAAAGTTTATCCTTACTCAAAGCGATCTCAGAGATCGGAATTTAAAATTAACTGAACTGGCTTACGGCTCTGAAAAAATGCAGGAGCTTTTTAGAGAAATGATGGAACAGGCCGTGGTAGAGTGCGGTTTTTATACAGAGCATAATACTCCCCTCATGATTGAAGCTATTCCTATAGCCAGAGACAGTATTATGATACTTGTAACAAAAGTTCAGCCTGAGGATGAGTTGGACGGAAAAACCAACATCATTCCGAATGCCAAAGACGAAAGAAAATTTAAAAGAATTAATCCGTTTGAAAACATGCAGTCTATTCCCAAAACCGTCAGGAAACAGACACCTGACAGGATGGTAACGTTTGTTTTTAAATCGCTAGAAGACGTGACTAATGCTTCATCTAGGATTGTTTCTTCTTTTATGGGCGACAGCGAACTTTATAAGGAAAAGGGTAGTTATTATCTTATCCTATATAAAAATGAGCCAATAACAGATAAAGAACCTCTTATTTCTCTTCTAAGCGAATACGGACAGAGACAGGAATCCACCCCTATTTTTAAGTATTATTTACTAGAGCATGGAGAGCTGATTATTAAAAAGGATGCCGTTAATACCCTCGCCACTTTATAGCCAACCAACTAAAAATTCAGCCCCCGGTAGATGAGCCGGAGGCTGTTTTCTTATATTAGAAGACTTAAAATACATCTCTAACCTAATATATTGAATTCTATTCACAACCGCAAGGTTTGTCACCTTTATGGTGTCCTGCTGGAATATTTCCGCTGATACCGGCTAAAAACTCCGGCTTCTGAGGAGGAGCGAAAATATCCATTGGGAAGTCAATGCTTTCAAAGAATTCACATGCGTTTTGAGGTGCGATTTCTTCACATTCAGGCGGAATGCAGAAGCCATGTGACTGTACTGTAAGCTGTACAATGCGGAAAAGCTTAATGATTGTGAATAATCCTATTGTAACTTCAACCTGATTGGGTGTCGGTGAAAGATCATCAGGTCCAATGTTTCTGCGTCTTGTATATTTCAATTGAGCGTCAAGCGAAACTGCTTTAGCTTCTACTAAAATATAAGGATCTGAGTCGAAAGTATTTGAATCGTTCTTGTACTGGCAGAATAAATCTGTAGAAATAACTATATCCGTGCCAATAGAACACGGAACGAATATGTTATAGTATATTAATAATTATTGCAAATTGATTTCTTGAGGGTAAAATTTTACATATGTTTTATCAAAATGTTATGAAATTGCATTGACAATAGACTTGACATCATGGTACTATAATGTTGTAGTTAAATAATGATTTTAGTATATTTTGGCGTTTATCAGGATTTAACGATCCAAATTATGCACACATTATCCCTATTATTTCTTAATCGCTAGACCTACAGATAGCAAATTGAATAAAAACAATAAATAAACACATTGTATCATGTTTATTATGACTAAAGTTAACCTGAAACGCCCAAAAAGGAGGAATGGAGAAAAATTAATGGCAAATGGTTTTTTACTTCGGTTTTATCTAATGCGAAATAACAAAAGTGGCCACCCTACACAAAAAAGTGGCTAAAGAGGAGAACCCCTACTTCATAACAAAAGAGGCGAAAATTTTATATTTGGAGGGTTAGCGGTGGTTAAAACAGAGAGATTGGGTAAAAAGATGCTAGCGCTTTTTCTGATGCTTGCTTTAGCAATACCTATAATGCACTTAGAGGTATTTGCGGCAAGTGAATATGAAATAGCGTATAGACAGAACGTGGAAACACTTAGCGTCATGAGAGATGAAGCAGAAAAACTGATAGACAGTGACTCGGACAAAAATGACTACATTAACTTACTAGTTACAAACATAAATCAGACTTTAGTTTTTGCAAATGCTCTTGCAACCGGTAATATTGACAGTGTATCGGGCTGGGCAGTAAAAACCAACGTTAATAATACTTACTACAACAATACAGTAGCTGTAACTCAGGACAGTAAATATATTGCGGCTAACAATTATTTAACAAATGGCGGTTATGTTTACGGCAGGAGAACAGGTAATATTTTTGGTTATACATATTACAATTTAGTAGCAAAATCGCCTTTAAATCCAGGCTATTCTTATGGAAATACATCTGATGGCATTTTGGGAGTTGGCGCAAATACCGTACAGATTTATAAGGGCGGCGCTAATAATGTTATTTTTATAGCAGAAAATATATACAATACTCTTAATAATTGGGAAAAACTTCTTCAAGTAAAGAAAGCATATCAAGACAGAGCTTTTAACTTAATAAACAAGGCTAGAAACGCTAATGATTTGTTTTCATCTATTCCTGATATCGTCGATAATCTTGACTCAAATGGTCTGGCCAAATTGATTGCAAACTTGACAATTTTAATGGATGAGAACCATTTGAATATGGATTTGGGAATCGATCTTAACTCAATTACCGATATTTTAGGGTATCTTGACAGTGGTTTGATAGGCTTGTTAGGCTTAGTTAGTGCTGATTTTGAAGATAAGACAAGTAGTGCCATATCTAAAAGTAATGCTCTTTTAAGCTCACCTGCCACAATTGAAAGCTATGAAAGTGCATTAGAATACCTTGACAACTGGTCTGAAAATCCGGGCTTTACATTTAAGATTTTCGGTGTAGACATTCAAGGTCCTCTCGTTGGTACTATCATAGGCTTGCTCGGCGTTTCAGCTGACGACCTGGCAAAAGTCGGCGAATTGGCAATGATGATTTACGATACAGGCGAAATTGACGGCTTGACAGGCACAGTTGGCAGCTTATTCACCGTACTTAAAGAACTTGGTACAATTGCAGATTTATTAGGAGACGTTATTGACCTCTGGGATGAATCCGTTGTACTTGTTGATCAAATTAACGGTGTAATAGATAATATTAACACAATAAAAGAACAGTCCGGCGGAGTGCTTGACTACAACAACGAAGAGCTTGCTAATTATTTGGATGAATTAGGTAACTTGCTTGACAGGCTTAATGAAGTCCTTACAACAATTAACGAAATTACAGGCACTGTTGACAGTTTACTTGTGAACACAACAAAGACAATCAACTTAATTTCAGAACTTGACATTGAAGGAATTAAGAACAGCGGCATATTAGATGCGCTTAGTGGTATTGTAGGCGGCGGTGACGGTAGCGGTGACTTATTAGGAAGTATAGTTAACGGTATTTTAGGAGGCATTAATTTAGGAGGTCTTAACCTCGGCGACTTACTTAACGGCGTAGACATTAGCGGAATACTTGGCGACTTTATTAACGGTGACTCAGGAAGCGAATTAATGGGTAATACTGTTGACTGGCTTAACACTACGTTTATCGACAACGAATTTAGTATTCAGGAATTATTGAATAAAGACGGAGTTTATGGAGAAATCCAGTATTATCTGTCATTCGGCAGTGCTGTACTTCACGGCTCAGCAGGTTACTTACGTGACGGACAATGGCCTGTACCGGGCAACGGCGCTTCTGAAGCTTCATTATTAATTTATAACACTATTCAAGAGTATAAAGAAAAAGCTCAAGCTGCTATTGACAAAGCTAAATTTGACGCAAAGACCGAGCTTATTAAAGAGCTTAACAGCATCCTTTGCGCTGAATTAGCGGCTACAGGCGATGACTCGCTTGAAGATATTTTTGAAGCGGCTGAAAATGTTTTACATCAGTATGCTTACTCACATCATGAACAAGTAGTAGGTAAACTTAATGCTTTGAAAAATTCATTCGTTGTTAAATTAGTTGGTATTAACCAATATTTTGAAAATTTAATTAATACTATTGAGAAAGCTAAATTTGACGCAAAGACTGAACTTATAAAAGAACTTAACGACATCCTTTGTGCTGAATTAGCGGCAACAGGCGACGATTCACTTGAAGATATTTTTGCGGCAGCAGAAAATGTGTTAGATGAATATGCTTATTCACATCATGAACAAGTAGTAGCTAAACTTAATGATTTACAAAATGCATTTGTTACTAAATTAGTCGGTATTAATCAATATTTTGAGAATTTAATTAATATTATCGAGAAAGCTAAATTTGACGCAAAGACTGAACTTATAAAAGAACTTAACAATATTCTTTGTGCAGAATTAGCGGCAACAGGTGATGATTCACTTGAAGATATTTTTGCAGCGGCTGAATATGTGTTAGATGAGTATGCTTATGAAAATAAAACTCTGGTAATAGGCAAACTTACTGCTTTACAAAAATCATGCGTTATTAAATTAATCGGCATTGATGAATGTTTTGCAAAATTAATTAACTGCATAGAAACCCGCAGCGATTCCTATGAAGCATCAAAGGCAAGCATCATAATAAACTTCCCAGGTATGGAAGGCGTAACTGTTCAATACTACAAAACAAGCTGGAAAACATTACCGGGAACATTTAACAATACGGCAACGATTAATATTGCAAACGAAGGTATAACAAGCGGAAACTACACTTTACGCGTATTAAAAGGCGGTTCTTCTTACACATTCTCAAACGTAGCTATCCGCGATGACAAAATTCAAACATTTAACGCTCCGGTAGGAACAATTAGTGTTCAAGGTCTTAAAGGCAACTGCCAACTTGGCGCGGTTGGTTCAAACTGGGTTTATAACATGACAAACTTTAAAACTGATGACGTTGCAAGCTTTAATGTATTTGACAACGGCGTTTATCAGGTAAGGCTTGCCGCAACAGGCTTCCACACAATTAATATTGACGGAATTAAAGCAGGCGAAACAGTTAACATCAGCGATTACTTCTATACAATAACTATACCTAACGATTTCAGCACAGTCAGATTGCAGTCAAATAACTGGATCAAAAACCCGGCTAACGGCGGCGAAACTCTTACTATGCTTAAAACATACCAGACTGCAAAAATGAGCTTTGTTTATGGCGGAAAGACATACAATTATGAGTTTACACTTGACGGCAATGACCCATTTGTCCGCAAAACAGCGATTGTTGTTGATTTTACAGGTATAACTTCTACTCATGTTAACCTTTATGATCCGAATGGCAAACATCTTGGATGGCAGGGCGTTAATAATACTGCTACATATGAAAACATAACAATACCTGGTACATATAAATATAATCTTAAAAAGTGGAACACTTCAATGGCAACAGAAGGCGAAGTTGAAGTTTCTATTGTAGATTTATTATATGGCAATACAGTAAGAGCAAAAGCAGAAGTTCTTTCAGTAGCTGTTAATTACCCTGGCATCGGTGGAGTTAACCTTTCCGTATCAGTTAAAGGCGAAACTGGTCATGCCGCTTACAGCCAAACAGTTGACAGCAGCACTGTAAAATTGTTTGCCGGTGATTATACGGTTAATATTCATAAAGCAGGAGTTGTGTATTCGGAAGACTTTACTGCTGTAGATGGTCTTGTGATTGATGCAAAAATCACAAACTTAAAAATCATTAACTTACAGGGTTATAACGGCGGCGGGTTAAACATTCATATCCGTGGCGAAGGCTTAAATGGAGATTTCCAGTATGCACAGAGTAGCGTTTCAGGTTCAGTTAGCAAAGCAGTGTTTGCAGGCAAAACTTATACTGTAATTGTTTCACAATACAATAAGGGTGAGCTTTATCGCTTCAATGTAACTATTCCAGAAGATTATACAGAACCTGAATATGTTGTTGATTTGGACAAAGACAATACCCTAACAGTTAAAGCAGGTATCGGAAATGCTTACCTTCAATTGTTTGACAAAGACGGAAACTATTTAGGACGTCAGGCAAATGCTGA
>CAYLSP010000090.1:0-6299 GCA_964385935.1 uncultured Defluviitaleaceae bacterium | reverse complement strand
AGGTGTGATAATATGATGAAATAATTTTCCATGCATGTCAAGGACATTGCCCAAAACAGTATAAGCGCGGGAGCAAGCACAATTGATATAGAAATAATAGAGGACGATCAAGCTGATTTTTTGACATTTTCAATCAAAGACGACGGTTGCGGCATGAGTGAGGAAGTCGTTAAGGCCATAAGAGACCCCTTCACTACCTCACGAACCACCAGAAAAGTCGGTCTTGGTATACCTATGATAGAGCAAACCTGTATACAGTGCGAAGGATATTTAGATATAAAAAGCGCTGTGGGCGTTGGGACGGAAGTTTTTACAAAACTAAAGCTGTCTAATATCGACAGACCGCCCATGGGAGACATCGGAGAAAGTATATTTCTTTTAATTATTATGAACCCTAATATTAATTTCACGTATAGACACAAAATCAACGGAAATGAATTTCTGTTTAAGACGGCAGAGGTTCGTGAAGTTCTCGGTGATATACCTCTGGATCAGCCAGAAGTGGCTGAATGGATTAGAAATAACTTAAAAGAGGGACTAAGTGAAATTCAAAGAAAATAAGGAGAGAATATAGCATGAAACATAGGACATTTAAACGAGGGATTCATCCCCCCGACAATAAAGTCGCAACAGATGACAAGCCCATAAGGGTTTTGACGCCGGAAGTTGGACAAATGATGATTTTCCCAATGATACAGCATCTGGGCGCGCCTTGCACTCCTACCGTTAAAGTAGGTGATTATGTAACTTTGGGACAGGTCATAGGCTCAAGTGACGCTTATGTATCTGCGCCTATTCATTCATCTGTTTCCGGGTATGTAAGGGATATCCGTCCGACTTTAACGCCTACAGGAATAACGGCCACTGCTGTAGTCGTTGAAAACGACGGAGTTAACGAGTTAAGCGAAAACATGGTGGAAAATCCTCATTACCTTGAATTTACGCGGGAACAGTGTTTAAAAATTATTCAGGAAGCCGGAATCGTTGGTCTCGGTGGAGCGGGATTTCCAACCCATGTGAAGTTAAACCCTCCTCCAGGCTCTAAAATAGATTATATTATCGTTAACGCCTCTGAATGTGAGCCGTATTTGACCACAGACCACAGAGTTTTGCTCGAAGAAGGCGACAGGCTAAAAAAAGGATTATTAATTGTTCTGAAAATGTTCCCCGGCGCAAAAGGTTTGATAGGAATTGAAACAAACAAAATGGATGCAATTGAGCATTTGAAAAAACTCTGTGCGGACTGTCCCAACATTGAAATTGTGCCATTAATTCCGAAATATCCTGAGGGTGCTGAGAAACAGCTTATAATCGCCTGCACAGGTCGAACAGTTCCGTCCGGCAAGCTTCCTGCTGACATCGGAGTTATTGTTAATAACGTTGATACGATTATCGCCATAGACAGAGCAGTAAGACGCGGCCGCCCTCTTATTAGAAAAGTTGTTACTGTAACAGGCGGCGCTGTTAGAAACCCCGGAAACTTTAAGGTTCGTCTTGGGACAACTTATAGAAAGCTTATTGAGGAATCAGGCGGATTTATTTCAGAGCCCATAAAAATGGTCTCTGGCGGTCCAATGATGGGCGTTGCTATGTTCGATCTGGACATACCTGTCATTAAAACCTCATCTGCCATAATCTGCTTTACCGAAGAAGAAGCTCACCTTCCCGACGAGCTGAATTGTATTCGCTGCGGAAAGTGCGTAGAACATTGTCCGGCTGGACTTCTTCCTCTCGATTTAAATCAATATGTACTGCGCAACGACATGGAATCTTTTGAAAAAATGCGTGGAAAAGACTGTATAGAATGTGGCTCTTGCTCATACGTCTGTCCGGCAAAAAGGCATCTGGCTCATTCGATCCGTTCAGCAAGAAGAACATTATTAGCTAAGAAGAAATAGACTAAATAAATTTGGAGGTTAGAAATGGCTAATGACACAAAAGCCTTAGAAGCTCCGGCACATAAATATTTAGTAACGTCCACTCCCCACATCAGAAGCAAAGACACTGTTTCGGGGATTATGTTGGACGTTTTAATCGCGCTGTGCCCGGCGGTTATAATGGCGAGTTATTATTTTGGTTACAGTGCCTTGATTATTATCGGGCTTTCAGTTGGTTCAAGCGTTTTCTTTGAGTATTTATATCAGAAGATTACAAAGCAAAAGAGTACAATAAACGATTTATCAGCCGTTGTAACGGGACTTCTTTTGGCATTTAACCTGCCTTCTACAGTTCCGTTCTGGCTGCCCATAGTTGGATCAGCCTTTGCAATAATTTTAGTAAAACAAATTTTCGGCGGTATCGGACAGAATTTCGTTAATCCGGCTCTTGCAGCCAGGGCGTTTCTTCTTACGTCCTATGCAGGAGAAATGACTAATTTTTCCGTTGTTCCGCTGAAACCTGATGCCGTAACCACCGCCACTCCCCTCGCCCTCTTAAAGCTTGGGGAAATGCCATCAGATCCGGATTACATATCTGCCCTTCTTGGAACAATTGGCGGCTGTATTGGTGAAACATGCAAAATCGCCCTTATTTTAGGCGGGCTGTACCTTATATTAAGAAGAGTTATAAAATGGCATACGCCGGTCATTTATTTAGGAACTGTTGCCCTTTTAAGCTTTGTCTTCGGAAGAAACGGATTGTTCACAGGAGTCTGGCTCTACGAACTTATTGTGGGAGGTTTGATTCTCGGAGCGTTCTTCATGGCAACAGACTACACAACGTCGCCTATGTCCGTTAAAGGCACGGTTATTTACGCCGTTGGCTGCGGGATACTGACGTTTGTTATTAGATTATTGGGAGGATACCCCGAAGGCGTTTCCTACTCGATTCTTATAATGAACTTAGCCGTACCCCTTATTGATAAATACACTAAGCCAAAAGTATTTGGCGTCTTTAAGGAGGCTAAAAACAATGCGTGATATCATAAAACCGGGATTAATCCTTCTTATTATAACTGTTGTGGCCGCCGTATTTTTAGGCTTTGTAAATCAGGTCACGTTTCCAATAATTACTGCCAATGAGCTTGAAACAAAAAATGCGGCGATGGCAAGACTCTTAGTAGACGTTAAAGACAATAATTTTAGCGAAGATTACGAAATAACTGAGCCTGATTCGAGCCTTTCGGTCTACAATATAGGCTTTGACGGAACTGAACCTGTTGGCTACGTTATAACCGCAAACCCAAAAGGCTATGGCGGAGCAATTAAACTGCTTGTGGCCATAGGCGCAGACGGTGAAATAAAGGGTATCGAAATAGTTAAACATTCCGAAACCCCGGGCTTAGGCGCGAATGCTAAAGGCCCCAAGTTTACCGACCAGTTTATTGGTAAATCAGATATATTGAAGGTCACAAAAAGCACTCCGTCAGAAAATGAAATACAGGCCATAACCTCAGCCACAATAACATCAACCGCAGTAACAAACGGCGTTAATGAAGCACTGACATATTTTAAAAATAACTTACAGGAGGCGGGGAAATAATGGCGAAATTATGGTCAATATTAAAGAACGGCATACTGACTGAAAATCCTATTTTTGTACTTGTTATCGGCATGTGCCCCACTCTTGCTGTAACGACTTCGGCGATAAACGGCTTGGGAATGGGTCTTACAACCACAGTTGTTTTGGCGCTTTCAAATGTCTTTATCTCACTGATAAGAAAAATTGTTCCGCCTCAGGTGAGAATCCCCGCTTTTGTAGTTGTTATCGCAAGTTTCGTAACAATTACCGGCTTTTTGCTAAAAGCGTATTTTTCTGATTTGAATGCGTCCTTAGGGCTTTTCATTCCTCTTATAGTTGTAAACTGTTTAATCCTCGCCCGGGCAGAAGCCTTTGCTTCTAAAAACGGCCCTGTTGCATCACTCGTTGACGGAATTGGAATGGGTCTAGGTTTCACACTTGCACTTACTATAATTGGAACTGTAAGAGAATTGCTTGGAAACGGCTCTGTATTTGATATTACGATCCTGCCCGAAGCATTCCCCAGAACCGTTTTAATGATTCTTCCTCCGGGGGCATTTATAACCCTTGGCTGTTTAATGGCGGGAATAAATTATTTCAGAAATAGAAAAATAAGCAAGGAGGGGTAAAATGCAGTTATTCTTAGTGTTCATGAGTTCCCTTTTAGTAAATAACTTTGTTATGAGCCAGTTTCTGGGGATTTGCCCCTTTCTCGGCGTTTCTAAAAGGACGGAAACAGCTTTTGGTATGGGTGTTGCAGTAACTTTTGTTATTGCTCTTGCATCTATCGTAACACATCTTATTTATGTCTATGTCCTTAAAAATTTAGGTATTGAGTATTTATACAATATTGCATTCATCCTTGTTATTGCCGCTCTTGTTCAGGTGGTTGAAATGTTTATAAAAAAATCAAGCCCATCTCTCTATCAGGCGCTTGGTATTTATCTTCCTCTTATAACAACTAACTGCGCTGTTTTGGGCGTTGCGGTTATTAACATGGACAAAAACTATGACCTCCTGTATTCCGTTGTAAACGGCGTAGGAGCAGCTTTGGGCTTTACTCTGGCAATCGTTCTTTTTGCCGGAATAAGAGAAAAACTGGAATTTAATAACGTACCCAAAGCTTTCAGGGGATTTCCAATAGCCCTTGTTATGGCGGGACTCATGTCCATAGCGTTTCTTGGATTCCAGGGACTAATTAAATAGGGGGTAACATTATGGAAGGAATTCTATACCCCGTTTTGACTATCGGGGGATTAGGGCTGATATTTGGAATAATTCTTGGTATAGCCGGAAAATTTCTCGCCGTTAAAGAAGACCCGAAAATCGGGCTTATTAGGGAAGCACTTCCGGGCGCGAACTGCGGCGGCTGCGGCTTTGCCGGATGTGACGCTTTCGCAGCGGCTGTTGTTAAAGGCGAAGCCGACGTTTCGGGCTGTCCTGTTGGCGGCAGTGCGTGTGCTATGAATATCGGTGAAATCATGGGTGTAAAAGTTGAGGCTCATGAAAGAAGAACCGCCTATATAAAATGCGACGGCGATTGTAATAAAACTCTATTCAGATATGACTACAAGGGAATCAACGACTGCACAGCCGTTCAGATGCTTGCAGGCGGCGGCTCAAAAAGCTGTAAATTCGGTTGTCTCGGTAACGGAAGCTGTGTAAGAGCCTGTCAGTTCGGAGCAATCAATATTGTTGACGGAATCGCCCAGATTGACCCGGAAAAATGTACTGAATGCGGAATGTGTGTTAAGACCTGCCCCAGAAGCCTTATTGAACTGGTGCCTGTGTCAAAGGCAGTCCGTGTAGGCTGTAACAGCTTGGATAACGGAAAATTTGTTCGCGCTAATTGCAAGGTCGGCTGTATAAGCTGTAAAATGTGTGAAAAGGCTTGCGAATTTGACGCGATTCATGTTGAAAATCAGTTGGCTAAAGTAGATTATGACAAATGCACTCTTTGCGGTGCTTGCGTGGCTAAGTGCCCTACAAATGCTATTAAGATTGTTAAAAAGGATTAATCACCACCGCCCGCTTAGCGGGCGGTTTGATTCACGCTAAAGCACACAATTAAAATGCCCCCGCCGGATTTCGGCAGGGGTATTTTTATACCTATATAACAATTCTATGGAATACTTTCTTCCCTTTTTGAATCATTATTGAACCATCATTAAACATATCAAGGGTAACAGTGAAATCAGCGGCGGTTATTTTCTCACCGTTTACGGATACGCCTCCCTGCTGAATAAGCCGTCTGGCTTCTCCTCTTGATGTGCAAAGCCCCACTGTTTCCATAAGGGCAAGAAGACCGAAACCCTCGTTAAATTCGTCTTTGGAAAGCTTTGTTTCAGGGATTGAACCTTCATCAGCGCCGCCGGCAAACAATGCTCTTGCAGCTTTTTGTGCATTTAACGCCTCAGTTTCGCCATGAACAAGCTTTGTTGTCTCGAAGGCCAGAATTTCTTTGGCTTTATTAATTTCTGAGCCTTGAAGCTTTGCAAGCTCCTCTATTTCATCAAGTTCAACGAAAGTCAAAAGCTTCAAGAACTTAATAACGTCTGCGTCATCCGTATTTCTGAAGTATTGATAAAAATCATACGGAGAAGTTTTGTTTGGATCAAGCCAAAGAGCGCCTGATTGAGTTTTGCCCATTTTTGAGCCTGAACTGGTGGTTAAAATAGTGAAGGTCATGCCATAAGCATCTTTGCCTTCAACACGCCTGATTAATTCAACGCCCGCGATTATGTTAGACCACTGGGCGTTGCCGCCCAACTGCATTTTAACGTCATGAAGTCGGTTAAGCTCATGGAAGTCGTAGGCTTGCATGAGCATATAATTGAAAT
>CAYLSP010000089.1:0-6311 GCA_964385935.1 uncultured Defluviitaleaceae bacterium | reverse complement strand
TAAATTTTTTGAACCTGTTATAGACGGAGATTATCCTGACGGAAACTGCTGCTTTGAATTGTATGTTAACGGGCAGTTTATAGAGCTTGAAACTCTTGGCGAACTTGCAATCCTGTCTCCCGGAATGTCTGTAACCCACGTTGAGGAATGGGAAATCTATGAAGAATCCTATGTTCCTGAAAATGATGAAACTGAAATCATAAGAGTTTTGAGCAAATACATTAATATTTAGCGGTGATTTATGAAAAAGATTCAGATTTATACTGACGGTGCTTGTTCGGGAAATCCGGGGAAGGGCGGTTTCGGCGCTGTTTTGTTATATAAAGACAGCCGGAAGGAACTTTCTGGCGGTTATTTATTAACTACAAATAATCGTATGGAAATCATGGGCGTAATAAAGGCCTTAGATGCTTTAAAGGAACCCTGTGAAGCTTATATATACTCAGACTCCAGATATGTTGTAGACGCCATTGAAAAAGGTTGGGTCAAAAAATGGAAAAGTAACAACTGGATGAGGAACAGATCAGACCCGGCAATTAACGTAGATTTATGGGAAATACTTCTCTCTCAATTAGAAAAGCACAAAATTAAGTTTATATGGGTAAGAGGTCATAACGATAATGTTGAAAACGAGCGTTGTGACTTTTTGGCGCGTGAAGCAATAAAAAACGGCCCTCATCATAGAGATGAAGGCTATAAAAAGACATAATTAACTGTATGCGGCACTTAACGCAATGGACAGATATTTTTCCTCAGAGGATGCGCTTCTTGATAAAAGAACAATTGGAACTTTTGCGCCAACGACACAGCCTGCCATTTTTGCATTCCCGAAATAAAGCAAGCCCTTTGTAAAGATATTGCAAGAAGCGATATTGGGAAATAGGAAAATATCAGGCGCGGAAACAGAGCTTTCAAAACCCTTTATTTTCCGGGATTCTTCACTGATGGCTAAATCAAAGGAGACAGGCCCTTCTACAATACAATTTCCAAACACACCTTCAGCCGACATTTTTTTAAGCTCGGATGCGTCTAAAGTTTCCGGCATTTTCGGGTTTTCTACCTCCACAGCGCAAAGAACTGCGACCTCTGGTCTTTCATAGCCTAAACCATGAAAAAAATTAACCGCGTTTTTTAGTGCGCCGCATTTCTGATTAAGATCGGGAAGAATGAGCATTCCGCCGTCTGTTGTGGCGAACAGTTTGTTATAAAGCGGGGATTTTAAGACGGATATGTGGGACATAACGCCACCTGTTCCGATTCCCTTTTCCTTATCTACAACGGCTTTTAAAAGGGTTTTTGTTTCGAGCCCGCCCTTCATTAGAAAATCGCCTGCCCCTTCATTTATGAGGCGAACGGCCTCTGTTGCAGCTTCTTCACGGCTCCCCATATGAATTACTTTTTCTTTATCTACATCAAAGCCGATTACGGAACAAATTTCAATTATTCGGTCACTATTCCCGACCAGAGTATAATCCACAAGCCCTTCTTTATATGCGTTAGACACGGCCTCAAGGGTATGTTCGTCGTCTGCTGAGGCAACCACAAGGTTTTTGCGAACTCCACCTCTAACCCTTTCAATAAGCTGGTCAAAATTCTCAATCATTAGTCCAAAACCCCCATTGATTAATTTTTTGATAAAAACTCAGATAATAAATCTCCCACTTGTGATAAATATTTTTTGTCAAGCTCTGTAAATCTGTTTAAATCGGGGCTGTCTAAATCCAAAACACCAAAGATTTCGTCATTTTTTAATATAGGTACTACAATTTCAGAATTTGTGTTTGAGTCACATGCGATATGACCTGAAAATTCATGAACATTGGGGACAACAACAACCTTCTTGTCAATAGCTGCCGTTCCGCATACCCCTTTCCCAAGCTTTATTCTCACGCAGGCAGGCATCCCTTGAAATGGGCCTAAAACCAGTTCGCCGCCCTTTAATATATAAAATCCCGCCCAGTTAAGTCTGTCTACATAGGCGTTTATCACAGCCGATATATTTGAAAGATTGGCGATTATATCGTCCTCATCTTCAAGCATCGTCTTTATTATTTGAATCATATATTTGTAGTTTTGTTCGGCATCATTTTCTTTTAAAATATTAAACATTTTGTCTCTCCTAAGCATCAATTTTATTTTAGTATATTCTTAACATATAGCTATGTCAAGAATATCACCGGCATTTAATATAATTGACAAAACCAGGTAAACATAGTATTATATTCCTGAATAATTAGGAATGGAGTGAACGTTATGAAAGTTGATTGCTATATTGAGCATAACGGAAACCAGACAGATTTAAAACTTTTAACAGATACTGTAAAAGAAATTTGGAAGTCGGAAGGACGTTTAGTTAAAGACCTAGAAGATGTCGAACTCTATTTCAAACCAGATGAAAAAATCTGTTATTATGTCATTAATGGAAGTCACAAAGGAAGTTTTGAAATATAATGTAAAGCATGAAAGAGGGCGCAGTCAGCGCCCTGTTTTTGTAAGGAGGATTTTATGGAGAAAAGACAAAAGAAGCCCAAGACAAAACTGTTGATTTTTCTCATAATTGCGGTTCTGACGGTTATTTCTTTGGCGTGGTTTTTAATAGTGGAGTTTATGCCTACTTATGATTATCTGCCTCTTTATGAATATGGTGAGGGTTTAAATGAAGATGGGATTTATATTTATGTCGAAGATAATTTGATAGATATGGAGCATCCTCCGCTTTATTCTGACGAGACTCTCTATATTCCTGTGGATTTTGTAAAGCAGCATATGGACGAGCGTCTTTTTTGGGACGACAAATATGATATGGTTACTTTGACAACATATAATTCGGTTACTAAGTTTTTTGCAGATAAACCTGTTTATTATATAAATAATGTTGAAAAATCTATGGATAAAGTCGTAAAAAACTTTAACGGAACTCTTTACATGCCGTCGGAGCTTTTAGAAAGCTATTATAACTTTGAGATATTTTATGACAAGACAAGTAAACTCATTAAAATTCATGACAAGGCTCTTGGAAAAGAAGTTTATATAACTGATTCGGAAAAAACATTTTTGAGGTATGAGCCGGACAAAAAAAGTCCCTATGTTGAAGTTTTACCCGAAAAATCCCTTGTGACTGTATTTTTTTCAGATTCTGACAGTGAATATACGAAAGTTCAGGCAAACAGCGGAAACATTGGCTATGTACTTAATAGAGACATTGTTTTTGCAGAAACCGTAGCCCCTGTAATTCCCGCTGAGCCTGAGCGTTTTCAGAAATATAACGGAAAACTTACGGTGGTGTGGGATTTAATCGGGAACGCTGCAGCTAATACAAATGAAAGCAAAAGGCAGCCCATAAATGGATTGAGGGTTCTATGCCCTACATGGTTTTCGTTTGATGAAGAGAAGCTTAACGGCGACATAATAAGCATTGCTGACAGAGAATATACCGCATGGGCAAATGAAAATGGCTATGATGTCTGGGGGCTTATAACAGATAATTTTAAATCGGTGGTCAGCAGTGCCGTTTTATCAGATTCTAAAAACAGAGAACATGCCATAAACCAGCTTTTAAGCTTTGTTGACACCTATGGGCTTGACGGTATAAATATTGACTTTGAAAACGTGAAAAAAGATAATGCGGATTATTATATACAATTTATAAGAGAGCTAGCTCCTTTATTAAGGGAGAAAGACGCTGTTTTGTCAGTTGATATGTATGTTCCGGCCTCATTTAATTTATATTACAACAGAACTGAGGTTGCAAAATCCGCTGATTATATTATAATAATGGGGTATGATGAGCATCACGCCACATCTGAAATAAGCGGCCCTGTGGCAAGTATTAATTTTGTGGACAAGGGGATTTTTGAAACTCTTCAAGAAGCTGCTAAAGAACAGGTGATTTTGGGACTTCCGTTCTACTCCAGAGTTTGGCGGGAAATAAGGGACAATGACGGAAATGTGACGGATGTTTCCTCAAAATCCTATGGCATGAACAAGACATATAATCTGTTTACAGAAAATGGCGTTAACTTCACGTGGGAAGATTCGACAAAATCCTATTACGGCGAATATACGGCTGTTGAGGACGGAGAAACGGTTTATTATTTTACTTGGCTTGAAGACCTGCGCTCAATAGAGGAAAAAATGAAACTTGTTAAACTCTATGATATTGCGGGAGTTTCTGGCTGGTACAGAGGACTTGAATTTGAAGAAACATGGAATATTATAAACGATTATTTGAAAGAGTGATTTTTTGGAGGATTTAAAGCTTATTAATTTGGGTAGAGAAATGCTTTTGTCTAATAATTTTGTTAAGACTGATAATTATTATTTTCAAAAGCATAAATGCTCTGCCTTGCCGCAAGATAGCGACGAAGTACGTGTTGATTTGGATTTTAAGTTAAAGGACGAAAGGCAATACGATATAACATTAATGGGTATTTGTCCTCATTGTAAGACGGTTTTTTACCACAATGACATAGAAAAAAGGAAGCTTTAAATGAATAAGAGAAAAATAATTAATTTGCTGACAACCGCCGGATTTTTAGTTGTTTATGTTGTGGTTGTTCATATAGCCGGATATCCATGGTATATGGGTTGGCTGGCGGTTTTGGCGTATACGGCAGTATGGGCGTTTTTCTACCGGCACACCTTTCTATTTTATATGGGAAATATATATCAGGCTGGTGGGAACGACGAAAAGTCAAAGGCGGCTTTTTTGAGAA
Organism: uncultured Defluviitaleaceae bacterium; assembly: GCA_964385935.1. GTDB lineage: Bacteria > Bacillota > Clostridia > Lachnospirales > WRAX01 > CAYLSP01. The sequence goes on along the minus strand of CAYLSP010000089.1, from coordinate 1,596 downwards.
GCATTAAAATGAATACAAAAGATGCCAGAACCTATTTAAATTATGGGGTGTTGCTTTTAAGAGAAGGAAGCGCAAAAGAAGCGCTTGATTATCTTAAAAAAGCTATGAGCCTAAAGCCCGAGGTTATTGACCAGAAAAATATCATGCTGACTATGGGTACTTGTTATTGGTTATTGGGAGAAATAGACAGCGGTCTGGAGATTCTTGAAGAATTGCGGGCTAAGTTCGATTACGTCAATCACAATGTTTTGACCACTTTGGGTTATTTGTATTTTTTGAAAGGGCAGTATGATAAAGCTATTGAACTTTCTGACGAGGCTATAAAGGACACACCCGAATCTTTCAGCGCTTGGGATAATAAGGGACAGGTTTATTATCGGTTAAAGGATTATGAAAAAGCGAAAGAATGTTTTTCAAAGGCCTTAGAGTATAAATCTGATCTTGTGGATAGTCTTTACTATATGGGAGTTATTGCTGAAGAAGAAAAGGATGAAAAAACGGCTAGAGAATATTTTGTCCGTGCATCAAAATGCAGGTTGACTGCACTGAATACGGTTAAAAATGAAGAAATTCAAGAAAAATACAGGAAATATGCCGATTAGGAGGAAATTATGATTACCGGTAAATGGATTGACGGCTATCAAAAATCTAGCCTTAAAGACGCTGATATGATAAAACAGAAGGTTTTTGTAGAGGAGCAAGGAGTGGCGGAGGAAATTGTCTTTGACGAAAGGGACGAACTTTCCATTCATTTAGTGGTTTATGACAACGACGAGCCTGTTGCCTGCGGACGTATGACAAAAATAGGTACGCAGCTTGTTTTCGGTCGTATCGCCACGCTGAAAGAGCATAGGGGCAAGGGTTATGGAGATTTTGTAATGCGCCTGTTAATTAGAAAGGCCTTTGACATGGGGGAAGAAAAGCAATATCTTCATTCTCAGCTAAGTGCTAAAGGATTCTATGAAAAGCTTGGGTTTAAAGCCTATGGAGATGTTTATGAAGAAGCAGGAATCCCGCATATTAGTATGGTTCATGAAGGTGATGTGGGCGGTTGTAAAAAATAATTATTAGGTTGCCGGCAAGCTATCTTTCAATGAGGGCGAACACAGTTGCCCCTACATTAATCATGGGACTATACGAGATTGAAGGGGCGACCTTTGGTCGCCCCTTCATAAAATATAATATTGTCATAAACCAAATTAGGCGTTACTTCCTTATATAATCAGAAGTATTGCCTCATTTTAATATCAATTAATTATAAAGCTTGACTAGTACGGAATATGGATCAACAGGCTCGGTGTCCTTTGAAACTTCAAAACCTAAGTGGCTTCCTAACATAACGCTGTATATACTGGGTTTTGCAACTCCGCCAATGATTTCTCCTTTTTTGACTACATCACCTTTTTTCACCAGGATATTATCCTGGAGTTGGCTGTATGTAGTCTCCCAGCCGTTTCCATGGTCTAAGACGACTTGATTTCCAGCTTCTCTTGTTTGAAAAACAGCCGACACATAACCTTCTGCTGCCGCACGAACTTCTGTTCCCTCAGCTGCCGCAATACAGATGTTGTTATTGGTTCTGAATTGCTCTAAAGT
>CAYLSP010000088.1:2120-6321 GCA_964385935.1 uncultured Defluviitaleaceae bacterium | reverse complement strand
ATTTTTCATAAGCCCCTGCTCCGCAAAGGCAACTTATATTATTAATCCTCTTGGAATAGAAAAATCAGAAATTGACGGCGTAATATCGATCCAGGATATCCTTATCCCTCTTCAAGCAACCATGAAGCAGCTTACTGAACTTGAACCTCTTTGCCAAAGCTTAAATCTTGGCATGAACTGGGCGATTTCAGGGGGCGAAAGCAATGGCATAGAAATTGATAATGCTGTGGCAGTTGACGGCATGGAAAACGTTATAAAAGTTTTGGAACAGGTGGAAAACGGCCAAATTGAAGTGGATTTCATTGAAGCCTTAGCCTGCGCCGGAGGCTGTCTCGGCGGCCCTCTTGCCCCAATAAACGCCTTTGTGGCAAAAAATAACATGGCTCATGTCCAAAAAAATACATTACATAAAACCGCCGAAGAAACTCGAATTATCCCTACATATGAGGATGAAATAGATTTCGGTTTTGAAAAGAAAATATGCCAGATACCTGTTATGAAGCTAGACGACAATATGGAAGTAGCCATTAGAAAAATGGAATGCATCAGTGAAATTTATGCAAGTTTGCCCAAAATTGACTGCGGAAGCTGCGGTGCGCCAACCTGCCACGCCCTTGCTGAGGACGTTGTAAGAGGAACGGCCAACAAAGAGGATTGTATTTTCATGCTGAGAAAGAAAGTTAAGGATTTAGCTGAACTAATGGTTGATTTGGCAAAGAAAATGCCTCAGACAATGAGCGACGACGAACAGGAAGGAATATAAGGAGGGTTATTTATGACCGTAAGACAATTGTCAGAAACATTAGATTTTAAAGTTTTAACGGGGGAAAACGGCTTAGATAATGAGATTCAGGCGGTTTATATCGGCGACCTCCTTAGCTGGGTTATGGGAAGAGCGCCTCATAAATGCGCTTGGATAACCATATGCGGACATGTGAACATTGTGGCTGTAGGGCTTTTGGTGGAATGTGCCTGTATAGTTGTGGCGGAATATGGAGCTGTTGACGAAGCCACAATCTCAAAAGCCACTATGGAAGACATTCCAATCTTACATACAGACCTTAATTCCTATGAGGTTGCTAAAAAATTGATGGAGCTTGGTTTGTGATTTATTACGACTTTCATATCCATTCCGCCCTATCCCCTTGCGCGTCCAATGATATGACCCCGAATAATATAATAAATATGGCAATGATTTGCGGTCTTGATGCAATAGCCGTAACTGACCATAATAGCTGTAAAAACTTAAAAGCCATTATAGCGGCTTCAAAAAATATAGAAAATTCACCACTGATTATCCCCGGCATGGAGCTTGAAACTCAGGAGGAAATACACCTTCTATGCCTGTTTCCAAACATTTTGAAGGCTCTTGATTTTGAGGAAATTGTTTATAAAAACCGCTTCGGCTTGAAAAATCGACCTGAAATTTTTGGACAACAATTAATAATGAACGAAAACGACGAGATTGTTTCGGAATATTCAGAAATGCTTCTAAGCGCCACTAAATTAGGTATTTATGAGGCAGTGAAGCTTGTTAAAAGAATTGGCGGGGTAGCGATACCGGCTCATATTGACAGAAATTCGTACAGTATACTGACAAGCCTAGGTTTCCTTCCTGATGATGCAGGAATAAATATGGTGGAATATTCAAAACGCTGTGACCCCTCCGAATTTTATAGAGATAACAAGGCGCTTTTTTCAAGAAGGTACCCATATTTAAGAAACTCAGACGCCCATCTTTTGGAGGATATCTCGGAACGCGATAATATTTTAGACGTTTCTAAAAATTCAACGTCTGAGGAAATTATTGACTATCTCTTGAATCTCTAAAAACAACCCCGGACATCAAATATCTGCCGGGGTTATTGTATATACTAATTTTCTTCATCTTCAATTTCGCCGTATTCTGTTTCATCCTGAACTTCTTCTTTAACTTCTTCTTTAATTTCTTCTGGCTTTTCTTTCTGAATTTCAATCTCCTCCATGTCCCCATTAACTTCTGGAACTTCCACTTCATCCTCTTGATTCTTATTCATTTTTTCCCATTCCAAATCTTTCAAAAGCTGATTTATTTGTTCGTTTTTTTCCTTGATCATTCTGGCCAAAGAAAATATTTTTGAGTCTTTTTCAGAAATTTGTCTATTTAGTAACTCAATTTTTTCATTTGCGCGCATGAGTCTTTCATCCTGCTCGGGTTTCAAGACGCTTCTAACCACTTCAGATTCACTTGGTTTTTCTGGCAAAGATGCAGCTTTCACCGTACTCACATTGCCAACCTTTACGTCCATGGCATTAGGCGGCGGATAGAAACTCGTGCAGAAATCCGGCAAAATCTTAACATCCCATGGATTCAGTAAATCCGTATAGACTTCTCTGGCAAAAAACTCCGCTGTTTCCTCCGATTCTTCTGTTATAAGTACGGCCTTCCTTAAAAAACCCATACGCTCGTTATAACGTGCTGGGCGGCTGAACCTTTCAAGTTTGCCGTCCGCAAGACAATATAACAGACTTCCGTTGTTCATAAAAAAAGCGTATAGCCTATGTTTTATAATCATTAAAAGGCAGTTTTCCAATCTCTGCCCTTCCCAAAGAATCATGGGTGGTGTAAACTCGTCGTCCTTTCTCCGATAAACAAGCTGGCTAGAGAATAAACCCTTTGTAATATAAAGAACATGCACCGAATCCCTGGTGGTTAATGCAGAAAAATCTGTAATTGGATTGTTTTGCCTGTGGAACTCAATACTGCGTCCGATTTTTTCTCTTGTTATTTCGCGATAACAAAGGGAATAATCGGGATTTTTTGTTTGGTAAAAAACTAACATGTGTTCGGGGCTTGTATTTTGCACATGAAAAATCTGATTTGGGAAATTGACAATTCTATCAAGCCGGGTTGGCGTATCCCACCCACCGTCAGGATTCATTTTTTGAGACATTAAAAACTCTTGATCATTGGGCATGGGCACATTATACAAAAGATTAAAACCCTCTTTACATATAAGCGCATTGAATTTTATTCTGTTTGTAATGCTTGATTGACTCTTTAAAATCACCTGGTTTGTAAATTTATTATCTTTATTAGTAACAAGTCTCAAATCACCGTTTTCATCCTGACAAAAAATATAAATCTTTCTGTCATGTGATAAGTTTACCGAAAATTCCCCGCGAATACCCCCGCATAGGAGCCTGGGCTCACCCCACTCGTTCTTTTCATAACTTCTCCTAACAAGACCGTCTTCGCTGATATAAAAGCAAAAAAGTGCCTTTTCTCTGTCTCTGAGAAAATAGGCCGTCTCCATCTCATTTAAGCTCATAGTCCGCTCCTCCATTTTTTATTAGTGTATTATGGGGCAATTAAAAAAATACATAAAAAAGACCCCCGTTGGGAGGTCTTTAATACATCATTTTTAACCCACGTTTTCAGCCTTAGGCTGTTTTTTCTTAACGGCCTTTTTAACCGGCTGGCGATTTTCATCTTTAATAAATGTGGGCGGATTATGCCCGAGAACTACATCTCTTGTTATAATGCATTTTTCAATCGTGTAGTCGTCGGGAATCTGATACATTATTTCTGTCATGAAATTCTCAACAATTGCTCTAAGTCCGCGAGCACCAGTATCACGTTCAATTGCCATTTTGGCTATTTCGTGAAGGGCTTCGTCTTCAAACTCCAATTTAACATTATCAAGCTCAAAGAGGAACTGATATTGTTTTATCAATGAATTTTTCGGCTCTTTAAGGATAGTAACCAAAGCACTTTCATCAAGGCTTGTAAGAGAAACTACCACTGGCAGACGACCGATAAATTCAGGGATAAGACCGTATTTAAGCAAATCTTGTGACTGCACATCTTTAAAAGGATTCTTCCCGATTTTGTCAGCTTTTCTGACAACCTCGGCACCAAAGCCAATAAGCTTTTTATTCTGACGCTGTTCAATAATTTTATCAAGACCGCCAAACGCACCGCCACAGATGAAAAGGATATTGGTGGTATCAATCTGTATAAAATCCTGATGTGGGTGTTTTCTTCCGCCCTGAGGAGGAACAGATGATATTGTTCCTTCAAGCATTTTAAGAATTGCCTGCTGAACGCCCTCACCTGACACGTCTCTTGTTATGGACGGATTGTCTGAACGCCTTGATATTTTATCAATTTCGTCTATATAAATAATTCCCTTTTCGGCCTTTTGAATGTCAAAATTAG
>CAYLSP010000088.1:0-2110 GCA_964385935.1 uncultured Defluviitaleaceae bacterium | reverse complement strand
CCTGTATTAACCTAAGAAGTATGTTTTCAACGTCTTCACCCACATAGCCCGCTTCTGTAAGACTTGTAGCATCAGCTATGGCAAAGGGCACGTTAAGCATTTTAGCAAGTGTTTGTGCCAAATAAGTTTTTCCCACACCCGTTGGTCCAATCAACAAAATATTGCTTTTCTGGAGTTCAACATCTTCATTGGAAGCCTTTGACTGAATCCTTTTATAATGATTATAGACCGCAACAGCAAGAGTTTTTTTTGCATCGTCCTGACCGATAACATATTGATCCATTATTTCTTTCATGTCACTTGGGCGCAGAATCGTCATCATGTCTTTTGAAGTCTTTGGATCCTGATCTTCATAGTCAAAATCATCGTAAAGGGAATCAAGGTAATTAGATCCAAAATCATCAAACATTATATCTGAACACAGTTCAACACATTCGTTGCAAATATAAGCATTATTACCGGCAATAAATTTTTTCACTCTGTCCTGGGTTTTACCGCAGAAAGAACAGCGGACATTTTTTCTATCGGTTGTTTTTGTTGCCATTAATTCATCTCCTTATTGTTTGGCGGTCGGCGCCTTCGTGATTACTGCATCAATAAGGCCGTAATCTTTGGCTTCTTCTGCCGACATATAGTTATCCCTGTCGGAGTCCTTTTCAATTTTTTCAACCGGCTGCCCTGTGTTTTCAGCAAGCATTTTGTTAAGTTTTGCTTTTATTTTAAGAATTTGGTTTGCTTGAATTTGAATGTCACTGGCTTGACCTCTTGCACCGCCCAGAGGCTGGTGAATAAGGATTTCTGAGTTGGGCAGGGCAAAACGTTTTCCTTTTGCTCCACCTGCAAGTAAAAATGAACCCATGCTTGCGGCCAACCCAACACAAATAGTAGAAACATCAGGGGCGATAAACTGCATTGTATCATAAATTGCAAGCCCTGCGGTAACGGAACCGCCTGGGCTGTTTATATAAAGGCTAATATCTTTTTCCGGATCTTCTGCGGCAAGAAAAAGGAGCTGTGCTATAGTCAAACTTGCCGAAACGTCTGTGACTTCTTCCCCTAAAAAAATGATCCTGTCTTTTAAAAGCCTTGAATATATGTCATACGAGCGCTCTCCCCGGCTTGTCTGTTCCACCACTATAGGCACTAAACTCATACAATCTCTCCTTTTCTCTCAATTATTAAAATTATTCTTCTACAGCATTTTCAATTACAAATTCAATTGCCTTTTGTACTTTCATATCCATTCTTATGTTGTCTTTATCTTTTTGTGACATAATTTCGTTAAGCTTTGCAGGTTCAAGATGATAAGTTTCAGCCATTTTTGCGATTCCGGCATCAAATTCTTCATCTGTCACTTCAATTCCTTCAACCTTTACAATCTCTTCAAGGCAAAGACGCAATTTTACGTTTTTCTGAGACGCTTCTCTTTGCATTTCGCGGAAGGATTCTAAGGTCTGCCCCATATATTGGAGATACTGCTCTAATTTCAAACCCTGATTTTCAACTCTTGCTCTAAAGTCGTTCACACGGTTATCAATCTGATTTTCAATCATAACCTGAGGGATATCACATTCCAGCTCTTCAATAAGCTTCTCAAGGATTTTGTCCTCTTTTTCGCGTTTTGATTCCGCTTCTTTCTTTTCAAGAAGCTTTGCCCTGATATCCTTTTTATATTCTTCTAATGTATCAAATTCGGAAACGTCCTGTGCAAACTCGTCGTCAACCTCTGGAAGCTCTTTTTTCTTGATTTCTTTAATATCCACTTCAAATCTGGCTGTCTGTCCTTCAAGCTCTTTGGCGTGATATTCATCGGGGAAAGTTGCTGTCACTAATGTATGTTCACCTATGGACTTTCCAATGAGTTGCTCCTCAAAATTATCTATAAAGGAATGAGAGCCTATTTCAAGTTCAAAATCAGTGCCCTCTCCACCCGGAAATGCCACATCGTCTAAATAGCCCTTAAAATCTATAGTCACTTTGTCGCCTAATTCAACAGGTCTGTCAGTAACCGATATAATCCGGGCATTTTTCTCTCTGGCTTTATCGATTTCAGCCATGATTTCTTCTTCTGTAACAATATTATAGGCCTTTTCGTATGTAAAGCCCTTAT
>CAYLSP010000087.1:0-6370 GCA_964385935.1 uncultured Defluviitaleaceae bacterium | reverse complement strand
CACTTATGTAGTTAAAGCGTTTACAGAAATAGGCGGAACATTTGAGGGTTCTGTGCTTGTAGCCGGCAATGCCGTTATGGAAGTTCCCGTTCATACCGTTACTGTGGAATACAACGATTTACACAACGCTCTTGTATCAATCAGCGCAAACGGCACAAACTGGGCAAACAACGGACGTTGGCATGAAGGCGACCACTTAGCTTCTTTCCGTGTATTTGGCGGAAACACATACCAAATAGACGTTCAGGTTGGCATAACAAATGAGCGCTTTAAAACATCCGTAGATGTTAATGCAGATACAACTGTCACCGTTCCTACAAACACACTTACAGTTATAGCTGCTCCGCATACTTCAATCCGCGTTCTTGACACAGAAGGCAACCAATTCGCTTACAAATATACAGGTGAAGAAGATCGTGCAGAGTTTACAGTTATAGACGGTAATTTCGTTGTAGAAGCTAATATGTATAACGAGTCATACCAAATCGTTACATTAACTAAGCCTTTAAAAATCGAAGGTGCAGACACTGAAATTAAATTTACGTTAGATGAAAATGACACAAATCAATTAGATGATGATGAAGATTCCCCTGACTTAGAAGAGCCTGATAAAGAAACCGGAAATAATGGCAAAGCCCTCGGAAAGTTAAAGAAATTGGAAGCATCTGAGGAAAACGATGATGAGTCAGACACAGGAAACGTTAATTACACTGGCTCAGGAGCTATCCAGAAAGGTAAAGCACTTGGAAAGTCAAAATAAAATCCTATGAATGATTGACCCGGCAGTTTGGCAAAAATTGAGAAGGCATAATTCCCCGCTGATATAAGAAAACAAAGACAAACCTCATAAACCAATGTTTATGACGAAGGCAGAGGCAACGGTAACAAAAACTGAATATCAAGCGAAAAAGGGATACCATCGCATGGTATCCCTTTTTTCGTTTCACGGCTGTAATCTATGCCTAAAAACTTTCATATTGACTCCCCTTACCTAATAGTTGAGGGAAAACATACTATTGACAAAAACCTGTAGAAGCATTATTTTTATTTATATCTTTGGGGGTGTTCTGTTTGCTAGATTTTCTTTTGAATTATGGATTTGCATGGCTTTCCGTGATATTGGGGATATTATTAGCTATAAAATTTATGGCCAGAAAACTTGCTTGTAAAAATGAATGGGCGAGACGGCTCAATAAGCATTTGCGTAAAACTCATATTCCTCTTGGCATTTTGCTTATTGTCGCTGGATTTGTACACGGATTAAATTCCTCCGATCAGTTGTTCAGCTTGAATTTAGGTACGGCAACATGGTTGCTTTCCATATTGCTTGGTGTAAATTATATCGTTAGGTTTATGCTAAATAATGGAGCATGGATTAAAGTTCACCGTATTTTGACAATTTTGTTCCTGTTCTGCATTATCATTCATGTCATTGATGTTGGTGGAGTTCAGGTTTTCTATGAGCTTCAGGTACAATTGAGCGCCGATGGAGTTTTGTATGAAGCAGGTTTAATCGAAAATAACAAAAGTTCAGACAGTAGTTCATCGGGTACAGATGAGCAAGAAGATGATAACGTAAAGGACACCCTTGAAGATTTTAACAATGTCATGCAAGGTGTAACACTTGCGGACGGTACTTACACAGGGGTAGCAGATGGCTTTGGCAAAAACCTTACCGTATCTGTAACAGTCGAAAACAACCGAATTGACAGCATTGTTGTTACCCAGCACAACGAAAGGCAGGCACGGTTTTATGCCCGTCCAATAGCTGAAATCCCAGAAGCCATCATTGATAGCCAAAGCCTTGATGTTGATGCAATATCCGGCGCTACATTTACGTCTGTAGGAATAATCAATGCTGTTAATGACGCGCTGTCCCAAGCGCTTATTTCCGGCGAATTACCATCAATGAAAGCATTGCCAACAGGAAGAAGATAACCTCTACAACTCACAAAAAAATAAACCGGCTTATGTTTTTTCTGTATCACTCAGGCTTTCAGTATATATATTCATAAAATATGATAACCAAGCAAGATACTCTTGCTCGTGTAAGCTGTTTTTTAACCACACAAAATTAAACTCGCGTCTTACTGGAAAGCCATGTACCGATAGCTCTTTTATTTTACCGCTTGAAAGCTCTCGTCTTGCCGCCACACGGTATAAAAAAGTAATGCCAAGCCCTGCGCTCACTAAATGTTTGATTGCGCTCATGTTGCCGATTTCGCAGACTTTTTCAAAACATTTGATACTAAAATTGTTCTCTCGCAGGAACTGCTCAAACACATCCCTCGTGCCGGAGCCGCTCTCCCGAATGATTAGCCGTTCGTTTAGAAGATCAAACAGCGAAACAGCTTTATTTGGTAAGTTGTATTCCGAGCCGCAGACAGGGACAAATTCCTCTGACGAAAACATCTTATATCCATATTCGGATTTATCGAAATATCCCTCAATAAGCGCAAAATCAATCTCGCCGTCGCACAGCTTTTTTAGTAGGACTTTCGTGTTGTCTACCGGCATGGTGATGTGTATGTTCGGATAATCACGTAACAGTGAATCTAAAATAATTGGTAATACAAATTCACCAATGGAAAGTGTTGCCCCGAAACGAAGTGTTCTTGTATTTAAACTTTCGTTTAACATCAGATTCCGCAGATGGTCACTGTCTGCACTCATGGTCATTGCAAAGCTTTGTAGTTTTTTTCCACTTTCAGTCAAGGTTAATGTCTTGTCCTTGTAAATGAACAGTTTGCACCCGTAATACTCTTCTAAATATTTAATGTGCTGAGATACAGCAGGCTGGGTGATGTGTAACGCTTCCGCAGTTTTTGTATAGTGACCAATCCTGCATAGCGCAAGAAATGTTTCATGCCTAAAATCAAGCATGACGCCCTCCGTGATAATTTAATTTTATTGTTCAATAATAATCTATAATTTGATATTATCATAAGATCATGATAATATCAACGTATAACAGAAAATTCAGGAGGGATTTATTTGAAACTGATTCAAAAATATGGTGCTGGACTTGCTCTGACAATAGTCCTAGCGTTTGTAGCTAACTATATAAGCGGATTTATTCCATATCACCTTATAAGCGGCGGTGTATTCGCTCTGTTAATCGGTATGCTGCTTAACCCACTGGCTTCAAAATACAGTTTTTTCAAAGATGGTATAGGGCTTGTATCAAAACAGGTGCTAAGACTTGCAATTATACTGATGGGCATTACACTGAGCTTTTCTCAGGTGTTTCAAGTGGGTAAATATTCGCTGATTGTTATGTGCTTCACGCTGCTTGCGGCGTTCGGTGGTGGATATCTCTTAGGGAAACTATTCGGTATGAACTGGAAACTTTCTGGGCTTATTTCGGCTGGTACAGGAATTTGCGGTGGATCGGCAATTGCTGCTATTGCGCCCACCATCGATGCAGAGGACAGGGATATTGCCTATGCCATTTCCGCAACATTTATATTCGATGTACTGATGGTCATTTTGTTTCCGATTATGGGGCGCTATTTCAGCATGAGTGATATGGGCTTTGGTCTGTGGGCAGGAACGGCTGTCAATGACACATCAAGTGTTGTCGCGGCAGGGTATGCCTTCTCTGATGCAGCAGGAGCTTTTTCCGTAATCGTTAAGCTCACTCGTACTTTATCAATTATTCCAACAGTTTTAATATTCTCTTTTATCAATGAGCGTTTAAATGCTAAAACAACCGGTACGAAAAAAAAGCAAAAAATTAATATTAGAAAGATTTTTCCATATTTTATATTAATGTTTCTCGGAATGGTTGCGATAAAAAGCACAGGGTATATACCAGAGGCAGTTAGCATGAATGTGGCAACGCTGTCCAAATTGTTTATGGTTATGGCTCTTGGTGCTATTGGATTGAAGACAAATTTCAAAGAGGTTGCTCATTCTGGCTTTAAGCCAATGCTTCACGGCTTTATCATATCAGCACTGGTGGTCGTGGTATCCTTTGCGGTGCAGTTGTTTATGGGGCAAGTTTAGTATTGCCTAATATGTATCTTGTCGTAGCATAATTATAATGCTATAATAAAACTTGTCTAAATATATTCAGAATCCGTATTACAGCCAATTAAGCGCAGACTCTCAATGGGTTCCAACTGTTAAGGTTTGGAGGTAATGGCATAATGGTTAAAAAAAAGAAAGAGTCAGAAAATCTAGTCAAGCCTGTTGAAACCCAACCATCGGATTTAATTTGTCATGTTAATAAGAGACATTTAGATCTTAAATTCTTTAAAACTCGAAAAGCAGGCCTCATTTTAATTGCGCTGTATCTTCTGTTCGGCTTATTTATCGCTAAAGACTACGGCATGTCCTTCGATGAATCTTATGAAAGAGAAACCAGCCTAGTCACTTATAACTATGTGATGAGGCTGGAAAACTCTAATTCGGAAGCTGTTCGCAATTTTGCGGAAAGTATACCCCCTTTTGAACTTTATCCTGAAAAACACGGCACTGCATTGCATTTTCCGCTGGTGGCTATTGAGCATATTTTTAATTTTGAATTGCCAACACAAACTGTCTATTTAATGCGGCATATATTTGTTTTTCTAAATTATATTTTGGCCGCCTTTTGCTTTTATGGAATTATCTGGCGGCGTTTTCCTAAAACATATATGCCCTTTCTAAGCGTCTTACTTTTTATACTCTACCCCCGTTTTTTTGCCGAAAGCTTCTATAACAACAAAGATATTTTGTTTTACTCGTGGTATATCATTTCTGTATATGCCGCATTGCACTGGTTGGAAAAGCCTGCTCTATTTAAAACGCTGATTGCGGGCGTGGTTTTGGCTCTTGCAGCCAATACCCGAATATTAGCCCTTAGCATTTTGTTGCTTGCAATCGCATTTTATATTGTGAGAGCTCTTCTTAATAAAAGAAAGGCTTTGGAGATTATCATAACCCCTACTAAACTTTTGGCTGTTTTTTTAGTAGCATACACAATCGTTACGCCTCAAACATGGAAAAGCCCAATTACTGGTATCATTGATATATTTGTGCATTTTCTTCATTTTGCCCCTTGGGACGGAAGACACTTTTATTTAGGCCAATGGATTACCCGAGAGGTGCCTTGGCACTATATACCTGTATGGATAGGAATTACATCTCCACTTCTCTATGTTGTGTTATTCATTTTCGGAACGGTAGCTTATCTGACAGGATTATTCCGAAATAAGGCAAAGCTGCGCTATATGTTATGTGAAAATATGTATGACTCCTTTTTTATGGCCTTATTTTGGTGTACGCTGTTGGGGTTTATCGGGTTCGGGATTTACATGTATAACGGCTGGCGTCACGCCTACTCCATATTTTCCTCGTTTCTGTACATATCGGTATATGGGCTCAACTCAGGCTCAGAGTTTCTTCGGTCACGACATAAATATGCTAGATATATCGCTAAGGCGGCAGTCACAGTTTCTATGCTTGCCACAACGGTATGGCTTGTCCTGAACCATCCTTATCAATATGTTTACTTTAATTTCTTAACATCTCAATATGCGAAAGAAAATTTTGACCTCGATTATTGGGGCGTGTCTGGCAACTCAAGCTTAAATTATATATTAGAAAGCGATTCCCGAGAATATATCACAGTTATGCCTCCCCATCCTTCCACCTGGTATAAGTTAAATGAACAGGATAAAAAGCGCCTGGTGTGGTTAGAGAACCCTCTTTCATGGGCTGATTTTCACTGGTCTCAAAGCTCTCAGTTGAATCATCCATACTCACCAGACTACATAGTTCCATATATTCAGGGAAATATCATTCCCCAAATACTTGGATATCGAGAAATACATGATACTAAATCTGGGGGAATAACTCTTAGCAGACTCTATAAAAATGTTGCGCTAGACGCCTTTGATGATCAGGCTTATGAGAATATCCTATCTATCTCAGGTGCCATCGGAAACGGAAACTATGCCGCAATGTTTGACGATTCCCCCAAAACACGTTGGACAACCAACGCTCCACAAAGAGCGGGGGATTATATCCAGTTCGAGTTCAAGGATCTGGTACAGTATAATCTTTTTAGGTTAGACGTTGGAAGTTATTTATCTGACTACATTCAGGGGCGCATTTTTGTCTCTTCCGACGGCAAAGACTGGAGCGAAGCGAAAATCATATGGCACAACTGTATTGATTATCTAATTGAGTCGCTGCCTTACAGATATCTGCGTATTATAAACGATGAACCCGACGGTAACTACTGGTGTAGTATTTGTCAACTGAGATTCGGCAATACAGTCCCACAATGGTATAAATAGATAATCACAGTTGACAAATACTCCACCAGTAGTGAATAGAAATTGCGTTTGAAAACAACCTTGACATACCATGTAGGTTAATT
>CAYLSP010000086.1:0-6378 GCA_964385935.1 uncultured Defluviitaleaceae bacterium | reverse complement strand
TATAATTCACTTTTGAAAAATGACCATGATTTTCACCTTTTTGTATTGTGCATTGATGACGCTATCTACTGGTTTTTCCAAAAGGCAAATCTTAAAAATATAACAATAATTCATCTAAGCCAGATCGAAAATGAAGAGCTTCTAAGGGTAAAACCAACGCGCAAAATTAATGAATACTGCTGGACTCTGAAAGCTCCGTTTATTCTGTATTTATTAAACTTCATAAAATTAAAAAGCGTTCTCTACTGCGACAGTGATATATACCTATTTTCTGAGCCTCACTCAATATTTGCCAACCTAAACCAAAATTCCGTTTATCTGTGTCCTCAACGGGATGCTGAGGACATCGAAAGAATGTACGGTAAATATCAAGCGGGTATTATTGGATTTTCAAATGACGAAAACGCTTTGAGGGCGTTGAATTACTGGAAAGAAAGGTGTATTGAAAAATGCTCAGGGGATTTACAGCCATGGGACGATACATTCGGAGATCAAAAGTATCTGGATAATTTCCCTGGCTTATTTCAGAGGGTCTTTTGCGAAACAAATCTGGGCATAGATGCCGCACCATGGAACTGTGTCTACAGAAACAAAGGCGATTTTAACTTAAAACACGATCTTCCGTTTTTACGTGAGGACAAGATAATTGCGTTTCACTTTGCCACCATGCTTATATTCAACGAAGACGAATATGACTTGTGGTCTTACGGCAGGGTAGACATGCAGAACGATATACTGCTGAATCTGTATATACCATATATAGAAGCTTTAAAGCAGGCGATTTCTCTTGTAAGGTCCATTGATCCATACATAGAAGGAATGTTGTTCTCGGATAGCTGGGCCCAAAATGCTCAAACCTACTTTAAATTTGATCCAAGTAAAAAAAAACTTTATAAATATAATGAATTTTATGAATTGTACAGCGTTGTAAGCGACGATTACGTTATAAGAGCAATGGCGCTTTATTCTTCCTTGAAAAGGCATAACGACAACTTCCATATGTGGTATTGTGCCGTTGACGACAGCTCCTTTAATAAGCTTCAATCACTGAATCTGAAAAACGCTACGGTAATTAATCTAAGGGATATAATGACCCCTGAGCTTGATTATATAAGCAGGAACAGAAGTCTTAAAGAATTTTGTTGGACATTGAAAAGCTTTTTTGCAGATTATCTTTTCAAGACTGTTAATCTTAACCGCGTTCTTTATCTGGACAGCGATATGTATATGTTCTCAGACCTCAAATATATTTTCAGGGAGTGGCATACTAGTTCGTTTATGATGTGTACACAGCGTGCGGACGAAAAAACCGAAAAAAATTGCGGTTATTATCAGGCAGGGCTTTTGGGCATAAAGAATGATGACTACGGCAACAAGGTTCTGGCGTGGTGGAAAGACAAATGCTCTGAATGGTGTTATGACGATGTTGACGCATATAACAACCGTTGGGGCGATCAAAAATATCTTGAAAGAGTGCCCTATGATTTTGAAAACATCAAGGTGGTAACGAATTTTGGTATAAACGCCGCCCCATGGAATTTGATGCTAAACGACCCAGGATATGAGATATACCTTGATAACAACAGGGTATTTATCAATAACATCATGCTCTGCTCATATCATTTTGGAAGTCTTGGAATTAAAGAAAGCGGTGAATACGACATATGGATTCATGACCCCGTAAACC
The DNA here is from genome assembly GCA_964385935.1 of uncultured Defluviitaleaceae bacterium. Classification (GTDB taxonomy): domain Bacteria; phylum Bacillota; class Clostridia; order Lachnospirales; family WRAX01; genus CAYLSP01. The sequence continues at coordinate 4,691 of CAYLSP010000086.1, read as the reverse complement.
CCAGTCAAGATCTTTTGAATCTGATATACAAACCTTATTTCGCCAAGCTTGACCGTTATAAAGCTGTCTTAAACGGCATCATGACAGGCTGGAATAACAGAGGTGACTCCTTTGACGACATGCTGTAACAGGGCTTTAATTACCGGTGGCTGTGGGTTTTTGGGCTATCATCTCATCAAAAAGCTGTTCCAATTAAACTTTGATATTCATGTATTGGATCTGCCAAATTGCAGCACGAAGCGCATTAGCCCTTTTATGAGTAAAATAAAGCTTTATCATCAGGATATAACCCATACTGAAAAAGTTTTCAGTCTTGTAAGGGAAATAAACCCGGAGTATGCCTTTCATTTAGCCGGTTACGGCGTAAACTCAGAAGACAATGACGCCGCTAACGCAATCATAGTAAATGTATTAGGTGGAGCAAATATTGTAAAAGCCTTAGTGGGAACAGACTGCAAGAAACTTGTTAATATAGGCTCATCGGCTGAATACGGCAACAGGGAAGATAAATTTGATGAAACATTGCGCCCTTCTGGAATATATGGGAGCAGTAAAGCGGCCGCCACAATTATAATGCATCAAATTGCGAGATGCAGCGGCTTGGGAATAGTGACTTTAAGACCTTTTAATATTTACGGCGAGTGGGATGAGCCCCATAAGCTTTTCTGTTATGTTATTTTAAACCTTCTACAAGGCAAAGACATTTACCTTACGCCTTGTGAGCAGGAACGGGATTATGTCTACGCGGGAGATGTGGTAAATGCCATGCTTATGGCGGCGGAAAGCGAACTTAGTGATAATATTATGGATATTTCCACAGGAAATCCTAAGAAGCTGAAATATTATGTTGATTTAATAACAGAGGCTTCCGGCAGAAAGTGCAATATTAATTACGGCGCCTATGACTACCGCGAGAACGAAGTTTTTAAACACGTTGGAAATGCTGAAAAAACAAAAGAGCTTTGGGGTTGGAGTCCGAACACCAAACCCGAAACAGAAATTATCAATGTACTTAATTGGTTTAAAAACAACCTACGGTTTTATGTTTAGCGAGGGGATAAAATGGAAGCAGAACGCTTGAATAATTTTTATAGAGGCAAAAAGGTTTTTATAACAGGACATACAGGCTTTAAGGGTTCTTGGCTCGCCATTATTCTAAAAACTCTTGGAGCAGACGTAACAGGCTATGCCAAAGATTGTAAGAGCCCTGATGATAATTTCAATGTCAGCGGTGTATCGACTCACATAAGGGACATTCGGGGAGACATATCAGACAGTGAAAAATTAACAAATAATCTCTTATTTGCTGAACCTGAGATTGTTTTTCATCTTGCCGCACAACCCCTGGTCAGGCAGTCATATATCGATCCCAGAGAGACCTATTCAACAAATGTTTTAGGAACACTAAACGTACTTGAGGCCATTAGGGAAGCTAAGAGCGTAAAAGCAGTGGTAGTAATAACATCAGATAAATGCTATCAGAACAATGAATGGTGTTGGGGCTACAGGGAGGACGACAAACTTGGTGGTCACGACCCATACAGTTCAAGCAAGGCCTGTGGAGAAATTTTGACTGCTTCATACAGGAAATCATTTTTTGAGAGGGGCACAGATAAAAACAGCCCAGCCATAGCAACCGCCCGTGCCGGTAATGTTATAGGCGGGGGTGACTGGTCCCAAGACAGGATTATCCCCGACTGTATTAAAAGTTTTTTGAGAAACGAACCAGTTGTTCTAAGAAATCCTAATTCTATAAGGCCGTGGCAGCATGTCTTTGACCCACTGTTTGGATATATTCTTTTGGCAAAGAGAATGTGTGAAGAACCCGTCGAATATTCACAGGCCTTTAACTTCGGTCCTAACCCTGATGGATGGGTTACTGTAAAGCGTATGGTAGAAATTTTGATAGAAAGTTATGGCGGCGGCTCATTCATAACAACAGAGGACAAAAAAGCAGTTCATGAGGCAAAACTTTTAGGTCTTGATATTTCTAAAGCCAAAGCAATGCTAAACTGGCAGCCAATTTGGGGCATCAATAAGGCTGTGGAAAAAACAGCCGAATGGTATAAATATTTCCGAGCAGGAAACACCTACGAACTTTGCCTTAACCAAATTGATGAATTTATAACAGATTGCTGCTATTTTTAAAATAGTATCCACTAAATCAATCACCTAATTTAGAATAAATCATATATTGTCTGTAAGGACAAGATTTTGCCCGTCCTTAAATATGAATGGAATGGAGTGGAGTGAACGGATGGCTACAGAAAATAAATATTATTCTAATAATAATTTAATAGGCATACTGGAATGGAATAAATTTATTAATAACAGAGCCCAAAGATCTGAAGATTACGACAGAGATAAAGAAGCACGTTACAGCAAAAACTATTTCGCAGACTGGCAGGAATACGACGACGTGAAAGATGAAATATTTGATGATTACTACGAGGATAAGCCATTGCAATACAGACCACATGGCGATCACGATTGTCATCATCTCGACTGCAATCATAAAGATGACTGTGATAGTCACGATTGGAATCATCATGACTGTGATAGTTACGACTGGAATCATTATGACCCCGATAGTTACGACTGGAATCACCGTGACTGCAAACACCACGACAGTGACCGCCATGATTGCAAACATGGCTGTGAGCATGGCTGTAAACAACATTGCTGCAAACGTCATAATTGTAAACATATGAAACCCCGCATTTGCCGCGCCATGGGCGTTACCGGTGCTACCGGCGCTACTGGTGCTACTGCACCCGTTATATAAGGAAAACAAACTGCCTGTTAAAAAGTGGGCGTTATCCCACCGCTGATTGCGTGTTGACATCAATGTATTCCATAATGCGGCGCAGCTCGTCAGCAAACTTAAATCGAACGCTGATGTTACCGCTCTCATGTACTTTGATAAAATCAACAAGCTCAATCAAGACTTCTCTTGTCAGTTTATCAATGTTTTCATATTTCCTAAACGCTGTGAGGAAAGGGTTTTCCGTGTCTATGCCGTTTTCGATTTCTGCAAGCTCTGCCGTGAGGTTGCCAAGCACCGCCTTAATTTCTGCGGCTTGCCGTTCGTAGTCCTCGCTCATGTGGCGGTAATCGCTGTGGGTGATTTCGCCGTCTTTCCAGTCTTGATAAATCGACTGTTTATAGCGCATAACTTTGGCAAGCTCTTTTTCCTTTGCGGCAATCAGCCCGTCAATCCGTGCGGATTGGCTTTTTTGCAACGGCGCGGCGTTGATATGTGAAATTGTTTCGCTAAAGCTCACCGCAAGATAAACTTGCTGCTGAATGGCATACAAAACCGCCATTTCAAGTCTGCCATGCTTAATGGAGTGTTTTGTGCAGGCCGTTTTTGACTGGTCTTTGTAGGTGCGGCAGAGATAGTAAACCGTTCCTTTTACCTCGCTGCGGGACATGGACTTGCCGCAATCTGCACAGCGCAGAAAGCCGCTGAAAAGATAGAGCTTAGTTTGCTTTGGAGCGGTTCGGGTGTCGCGTTTTAGTAACGCTTTCGCCTTATCAAAGGTTTCTCGGTCAATAATCGGCGCATGGGTATTCTCGACAACAAACCATTCATCTTGCGGCACTTGCTCTTGCTTATGGATTTTGTAGCTTTTCACACGTTGCCGCCCTTGAACCAAATCACCGACATACACACGGTTTTTTAAAATGTCGCCCACGGTCTTTGCGCTCCACAAGGGTTTATGCTCGGCGTGGGGATTTTGATAATTCATGCCCTTGCTTCTCTTGTATTCTGCCGGACATAAAATCCCGTGGCTGTTGAGGTTACGCACAATCGCGTTTTTGCTCATGCCGTCCAGTAGCCATGTAAAGATGTTTCGCACTACCTCGGCGGCTTCCTCGTCGATGATTAAAGTATGCTTGTCGTTTGGGTCTTTCGTGTAGCCGTATGTAGCAAATGAACCGATAAACTCACCATTGCGCCGTTTGTAGTCAAACACCTGCCGGATTTTCTTTGATGTCTGATAACAGAAGTTGTCATTCATCACATTGGTAATCGGCACAAGAATACTGGAAACGCTGTCTGGATTTTGGTGGCTGTCTACATTTTCGGCAAGGCTAATAAAGCGAACATTCATCTGCACAAACAGGTTTTCAATCAGACTGCCCGCGTCGCTGTAATTACGGGATAGACGGGAAAGGTCTTTGACAATGACGCAGTTAATCTTTTTTGCCATCACATCGGCAATGAGCTTTTGAAAACCCTCGCGGCTCATGTCTGTTCCTGTGCAGCCATCGTCAATATAGGGCATGACACTTGAAAACTCGTCTATGTGCTTCTGACAGTATTCGTCAAGCAGCTTGCGCTGATTTTTAACGCTGTTGCTATCGTCAGCCCCTCTGCCTAAATCCTCTTTGGAAAGGCGAATGTAAATCCCTGCGTCAAAACGTAAGACGCTGCTATATGTGGATATTTGCGGTTCTTGCCCTCTGTTTTTGGTGCGCGCCATGTTACCTCCTCTCTATCACATTACACCATTAATATACCATTTTTGACATATGGCAAACAAGGATGTCGCGGCCTCACGGGTGATTACAGGCCGCTCTTTTTGCGTAGTAGAAAGGCGGTAAACGTGTCTTGCAAAGGTGGGGCATCTTCGGCAAATTCGAGCTTTACACCCATATCGCCCACACGAAAGCAGTAAGGATTT
>CAYLSP010000085.1:0-6434 GCA_964385935.1 uncultured Defluviitaleaceae bacterium | reverse complement strand
GCGGCATTTCGCCAAAGGTCATAATGTGCGGTGTGGAGCCGAGTGCTTTGCCGTAAAATTCCACAGCTTCCTTGCAGTTGCCGTTGAAGTTAACATATGCATTGATAGTCATCTTGAATACTCCTTTATTTTCATATTTCAAAACGAAAGTCGATTGCTTTTTGAATATCCTCAAGCGGAAGAACTACTTCATCACAAATATTCACAAAATCGACAACTGTCTTGATTTTGGGTATTATTGGCAATAAAAACTTGTTGCGTTATACTTGCCAAAATGGATCGAGATATATTGCTTCATGCTCGTAATCGATACATAAATCTCACCCTGCTTAAAGTTAGGGAATTTCGCTTTCGAGAAGAAATCGAGGTTTGAGTAGTGCTTTGTATATCGGTAAACCCACATTGTTATACTCTTTTTATTTTATTTTCTCCAAAAGGTTTTGCAGTCTGCTTTATCTTCTATGTTAAAAGCAATCATTTTTTCAAGCAAGACATAATCCACATGCTTGTCCCACGGTATACGAAACAGCATTTTGCCTTGTGAGTAGCCGGATTTTGCTATTTCAGTGGAAAAACGTATCATACCTGCCTGTTCTGGTGAAACGGCCATATGTTGCTTTGATACGCTGAACCCTATAATAAAGGTACCGTGGTCTGTGAACATCGGTTGATTCCACGCAATTCGTGGAGATAGGCTTGAAAATTTCTGTGGTATCCAATTTAACACTTCTATCACGCGATTGCGATGTTCGGGATTTTCGATTGCTGATATATATTCTATAAATACGTCCATTTCATTACTCCTTTTCTCAATATTATAACCAAACATCCAAAACAATTATAAAAAAGGAGTAATATCAAACAAGCACAATCAGCAAGGCGAATTCTTTCTTCGGCTTACTTTCTTTAACACCAAGCAGTTTATCGCTAAAAATATTACGCAGTTCGGTTCTTTAACTCAAGTTCAAGGAAAGACTTGATTGCTTCATAATTTTCCTCTTTCACTTCAAACATAAAGCTATTATAACGACATTTTTGATGTGTAGTGCCTTTTAGATCAAAAACATAACCCATTGTACATCTGGAATTGCATTTTGTTGGGTCAACAAGTCGTTTGCATACAGGCGCTTTTTCGATAGTCTTTGCCATATTTTCAGGTAAAGAAGTCAAAATATCCGTATATTTATTTATATGGTCACCGTATATGCGAATAATTAAGCCACTCTTACGAAAAACATAATTAACAATGACTTTCTTTGTTTTTGCAAGTACATATGATACGACATGCCCACTCTTTGCAACTTCAATCTTATAGGTGCAGCCATTTTGCAATAAAAAGTCGTGTGTTTTATTAACAAAATCTAAGTTTACAGGACTGACATTCGTCAAAAAATCCTCAAATACAATTTGTTCTTTACTCATAGTTTATTACCTCTTTCATTATTCTGTGGTATCAACACGCCCTAATTGTCATAAACTCACCCCGGTGCATTGGCGAGCCACAACTCAATTTTGCGTTGTTCCAGCCTCTTTACAAGAAATATTATGACATAATTTATCCAAATCTTCAACAATAATATGCGCAAGCAAATTATGCTTTGCAGAAAGCTTATTGAATGGAAGTCATTGTGTGATGATCTTGATTTTTCAACGGCATTAACTGAATCCAAATATAAAACTTTACTTGCTGTATATTTATCTCTTTTCCCAATCTTTTTCGGCTCCTTAATTGTTGTTTGACATACTGTTTAGCGTATATATTATCCCGCCTTTGGCATAATATCAGCATGAAAAAAAAGTCTAGAATTTTAAAACGAACGCTAATTACTATATCATCTCTTTTGATTATTATTGCCGTAGCCCTTGCATTCATAGGGGATTATTTTTACAAGGCGGCGATTTCAAGAGAAAGTGAAAAGGATGTATTAAAGAGAAATCCGGATCTGACTGAATCTGAGGGGGAGACCATATCCGACGCGGAAAAGTTGGAGCGGGACAGGATTCTGGGAGTGGATGAATTTGATTGGGAGATTAAGTCCTTTGATAACTTAGCTCTAAAGGCCAAAGTGTATGCTAGAAAGGAATATTCTGATAAATGGGCTGTAATTGTCCACGGATATTCCGGAAACGCGGCTCAAATGGGGCATTATGTTGAGCAATATTCCCTTGAAGGATATAACGTAGTAACCCCTGACTGCCGTGGACACGGTAAGAGCAAAGGTCATTATATAGGGATGGGATGGGACGACCGCCATGATATAAGAATGTGGATTGATAAAATAATAAAGAGGGATTCAAACGCGAAAATTGCCCTTATGGGCGTATCAATGGGAGCCTCCGCCGTATTATCGGTGTCTGGTGAAAAGCTACCTGAAAATGTAAAGTGTATTATCTCTGATTGCGCCTTTACTTCTGCCAGAGATATCTTCGCCTATAATCTGAAAAAGGATTATAATCTCCCTGAATTTCCCTTCATTCAGGCGGCCGATTTCGTGTCAAGAATAAGAGCTGGTTACTCATTTTCAGATGCAAGTGCTATTTCCCAAGTTAAAAAATCACAAACCCCAACCCTTTTCATACATGGGGGAGAGGATTCTTTTGTGCCTTTATATATGCAAAAAGAGTTGTTTGAGGCATGTTCTGCCGAAAAGGACATCCTTGTAGTGCCCGGAGCAATTCACGGCAGCGCAGCAAAGATAGATCCTGAGGGCTATTGGAATAAAATATGGACGTTCAGTGAAAAATTTCTTTAATACTTAAAAAAGCGGCGAGCATTTAGCTCGTCGCTTTAAAATTGTCGGCATGGGGAATATGTCCCAGTGAAGCCTTGCGCAGTTTAGTGATCATTTTACCGAGACTTTTGCTTGATGCTGGCCGAGAAAACTGAGCATTTTAATGTGAAAATGAGGGTGGCAGTGGTATTACTACCATGCTTGCATATGTAGCAGAAAAGCAAAGACCTCAGCAGCGTTTTAAGACAGGTCGACAGATTGACCTTGTCGGCGCTAGATTTCAGAATGGTCGATGGTAACGTCAAAACCATTTGTTCGTAATTGTGCGTTGCAGTATCTTCGCAACGAAAGGGTTTTTGATTATTACTTTTTTGAAATCTGAACGATATAATTCAATGTATTCACGTTCTTGAGCTTTAACTCGATTGGTTTTTGCTTTTACTATTAATGCCATTTGTCGTAATATCGTACAAGCGGAGAGGAATACATTTTAATAAGCCATTATTGCATGGAGGAGATAACCATGCTAAGTGTTTCGGAGCTATGGGTAATGAGTAATTTGGAAATAGACAAAATCGATAGAAATAATCTAGTGGATATAAGCAGTGTTCATATTGACCCAGACTTATCATCCGAACAGCGTATGGAGCATTATATTGGGCAGGTAAAAAACCCATACTGTTTTATGAGCGGCGACACACCTGTCCGTATTCGTTTTGTAAATACAGAAAAGAACCTATCACAATCGCTTATAAATTACTTTTCTAACTTAAAGACTAAATAAGGTCCGTCATTAAATGATTTAAATTATTTTAATGATGGCCTTTTTTATCGGGAAAAATGCGCGAAATTATATGATTGTGATTATAGGGGGAAGGAGGACAATTTGGCAAGGATACGAAAATCCGAGGCTATGGCATTTAAAAAATCACAGTTTTGGAGTATCGCCGCTTACATTCGTTTATCACGAGAAGATGGATTAGACGAGAGTAAAAGCATAACAGAGCAGAAAAAAATTATCACGGAATTTTTGGAGCAATTTTTTATCGGCGAATATGTAGTTGTGGACTATTACATTGATGATGGTCTTACAGGAACAGACGACACGCGAGATAATTTTCAACGTATGATGGATGATGTTGACTCACGACGAGTAAACTGCATCGTCTGCAAGACACTTTCAAGGGCATTCAGAAATTATGCTGACCAAGGACGATACCTTGAACAGATATTCCCCCTAAAAGGTGTCCGTTTCATCTCTATCAGTAATCCTCATGTTGATAGCTTTACAAATCCTGATGCTATCCAAAATGGTATGGAAATACCAATTAACGGCTTGATGAACGACCGATTCGCAGCTAAAACGTCTGCTGATATTCGACGCACCTTTGAAACGAAACGTAGACGCGGTGAATTTATCGGGGGATTTGCACCATACGGCTATCAGAAAAAGCCCGATAATAAAAACAGTTTAATTATTGATAATGAAGCTGCAAGTGTTGTAAGAGACATATTCGCCTGGTATGTAATTGATGGCATGAGCAAGACGGGAATTGCTAAAAAACTGAATAGTTTGGGTATTCCTAATCCCTCACAGTATAAATCCAAAACTCAACAACTTAACTACCAAAACCCTTACAGCCAAGAGAATGACGGTAGGTGGAACGGAACAGTGATAAGCCGAATGTTAAAAAATGAAATGTATATTGGTAATATGGTGCAGGGGCGTCATAAGATGATTAGCTACAAAGTACATACCCAAGTATCTGTTCCTAAAGAAGATTGGGTGGTTGTAGAAAATACTCACGAAGCTATTGTAGATAAAGAGCTATTTGAGAAAGCTCAAAGTTTACACATTCGTGATACCCGCACCGCTCCAGGTAAAATCAAAAACTATCTATTTTCTGGCTTGCTCACCTGTGCTGACTGTAAGAAGGCGATGAGGAGGAAAACATCAAAAAACTATGTCTACTATTATTGCCGTACCGAAACAGATAAGGGCAAGGGTTCTTGCAGCAAACACGTTATTAGGGAGGATGCTTTGTCGAAGGCGGTGTTAGACGCTATTCGCATTCAAATAGCACTCATAGGCTCATTGTCCGACATATTGGATGGTATTAACAAGACCCCGACCGTTAAAACCCACTCTACACGGCTGAACAGCTCTCTTAAAATGCGTGAACAGGAGTTGCAAAAGGTACTTACTGCTTCTGATGGCTTGTACTTGGATTGGAAAAGCGGTGAAATAACTAAGGACGATTACAGGAGAATGAAAGACCGCTTTGATGAGCAAATAAGCAAGTTAAAAGAAGCAATTGCGGGTATCTGTAATGAAATGGAAACAATGGCTGTTGGCATTAAAACTGACGACCCATACCTTACTAAGTTTATGAAGCACAAGGATATTGATACTCTTGAACGTGGCATTTTAGTGGAGCTGATTGATACAGTTTTTGTCCATTCGGACGGTAGTATAACTATTGATTTCAATTTTGCAGACGAGCTGAAGCGTGTTGCCGATTATATCGAAAACAACCGTAACGATTTAACTTTAGTTGTGGCAAAGAGTATATCGTAGTTTAGAAGAATCCAATAGTCCAAAGTTATCGCCAATGGATTATTGAATGTGGCTGTTAAGTTGGTCGGGGCACAAAGTAAAGCCGTCCATGTCACTGGGATTAAGCCAAACGGTGCCATTACAAGGGTCTGCTTTATATTTTATATTTGTAAAATCATATTGCCTATAAGCCATTGATAACTGTTTAGAAAACGTGTCCTTATCGCCTGTTCATTGATGAGGCCCACGGTTTTAAAGTCTTGTGTGCTTTTTTATGTGCAGTATTCATATGCACAAATAAAATAAAGCACACTTGATTTTATTTGCTATTGACTTTCCCCCTACTGGAACATATATACTTACATTACACCTAAGTTGGTCATAAACGTTTTACGTTTGTGAGCACTCGGTAACCCGGGATAAAACAAACAGTTTGGAGGAAGATCAATGCTGTCTATAGGCATATTTTCAAAAATCAGTAACGTTACTACAAAAACATTGCGATACTACGACGAGATAAATTTAATTAAACCCGTTCATATTAACAGCGAAAATGGTTATCGTTATTATGATGTTGGGCAATTAAAGGATATACTGCTAATAAACAAGCTGAAAATGTATTCTTTTTCACTTGAAGAAATAGCAGAAGTGTTGAAATCACCTCTTGATGATGCATTGTTATACAGAATGATAAAATTAAAACAATGTAATATTCAAGAAAAGTTAAAAAGATTTAATCATGTTTTAAAGCAACTGGAAAATGATATCACAAATTTAGAAAGGGGCATAAACATTATGTCATATTTAGATAATATTGATGTTAAATTGGTTGAAACTCAACCGAAAAACATACTTTTTTTACGTCAAAAAATGAACATTGAGGATTACGGAAAGTATATGGGCAAACTCATGGAAACTGTCTCAAAGGAAAAGCTAACTCCTGTTGCAGCACCTATGACAATATACCATGACGAAGAATTTGACCCACTTAACAACGATACCGAGATTGCAATTCCTATAAAAGAGGTTGTAAAAGGAACAAGAGAACTTTCAGGTGGCTTATGTGCTATGAGTACGCTGAAAGGTCCTTATTCTGAGTTAGTGTCGATTTATGCAAAAATTCAACAATGGATTGAAACCGAAGG
>CAYLSP010000084.1:0-6633 GCA_964385935.1 uncultured Defluviitaleaceae bacterium | reverse complement strand
AAGGGCAGAAACGCCATTCAAATAACATCTTTGGCAGAAAAGGAGGAATAAGCTGATGGGAGATATGCTTTCTCAGGCTGAAATAGACGCGCTTTTGGGCGGCGGCAGTTCAGACGACAATTCTGAGAGCACTGAAAGCTCTGAAGATAATATTATAGACAAGTCCTCAGAACTTGATAGATTGCTGACGGCTGAACAAAAGGACGTCCTTGGCGAAATCGGCAACATCAGCATGGGAACCTCGGCGACTACTCTGTTTGCCCTTTTAGGACAAAAAGTTCTTATAACAACTCCAAAAGTTAAGGTAATGAGTTGGAAAACCATTTCAGAAGGCTACCAGAGACCGTGCGTTGGGATAAGAGTTAACTATGTGGAAGGAATCGAGGGAGCTAACGTACTGGTTCTTAAAGAGACGGATGTTAAAATCATTTCCTCTCTCATGTTGGGCGGAAATGGTGTTGACGGAGTCGAAGGCCCGATTAATGAAATTGACCTTTCTGCTATCGGTGAGGCCATGAATCAAATGGTAGGTTCTTCTTCAACTTCACTTTCATCTCTTATAAAGATGAAAATAGATATAGATACGCCAAAAGCTTTCCTTCTGGATTTTAATGACGATGATTTTTTAAATAATATCGGGCTGAACGATGAACCCGTTGTATGTACATCCTTTAGGATGGAAATCGGATCTCTTATAGACAGCGAAATAATGCAAATTGTGCCCTACGAATTTGCCATGAAAATGGTAGATATTATGAAGGATGAATTTTCATGGGGGGAAACAGAAAAAGCCCCCGAGCCAAAACAAATTACTCCAACACCGCCGCCACCGCCATTGCCCACTCCTGCGGCTCCAGAGCCTGTACAGGGCAATCAGCAAATAGACCAACAGGGATATCCGCCGGCTCAACCGGCTTATCCACCATATGGAGGGAGTCCAATGCCACAACAATCATTCGTTCCACCACCAGCTCAGGATAGATACGTCAATGTTCAGCCGGCTCAATTCCAGAGCTTCGACATGAGCAGTGCTATCCAGCAAAAGGAAAACATCGGTATAATAATGGATGTACCTTTGGAAATTTCCGTGGAATTAGGCAGAACCGTGAAATCGATAAAGGAGATTCTCGAGTTTTCACCGGGAACAATTATCGAACTTGACAAACTTGCCGGAGAGCCCATTGACGTTCTCGTAAATGGGAAATTTATTGCAAAAGGCGAGGTTGTTGTTATTGAAGAAAACTTCTGCATAAGAATTACAGATATTATTAGTGTTGAAAATAGAATCTAAATCAAGGAGTGATTTAATATGGCTGAAAAAACCATCCTTCTGGTAGACGATGCCGCAATTATGCGTATTATGTTGAAAGACATTTTAACTAAAAACGGCTATACCGTTGTGGGTGAAGCCGAGAACGGAGTCAGAGCTGTTGAAAGATATAAAGAACTTAAACCTGATCTTGTGATCATGGATATTACTATGCCTGAAATGAACGGCATTGACGCTGCAAGGGCAATTAAGGCGGCTGATGCAAATTCGCTAATTATTATGTGCTCTGCAATGGGTCAGCAATCCATGGTTATTGAATCAATTCAGGCAGGCGCAAGGGACTTCATTGTAAAACCCTTCCAGCATGACAGAGTTTTAGAAGCGGTTCAAAAGGTTATCGGCTAAAAAATATTTAAAGATATTTTGGGTTTAAAAGGGAAGCCTATATGAATAACTTTGTTTTATTAAATCAGGATAGCTCAAACCTTGTATCCTCCAATAACTGGTCTTCTACACCAAATATGTTGGGCCAGTTATTTTTGGTAGTTTTGGCTTTTGTCATAGTCCTGCTTTTAGCATACTATGTAACAAAGTTCTTTGCCAGAAGTGGAGGAATCAGAAAAGGGAAAAATATTGAGACAATCGAGGCTATGTTTATTAACCAAACCTCTTCTGTCCGGCTTATACGCGTTGGTGGGAAGTTTTTCCTTATAGGCGTTGCTAAAGACAAGATTTCCCTTTTAACAGAAATAGACGGAAATAATATCGATACTGATTACGCCAGCTCAGGCTTTCAGTCTCAGCCGCTTACCACCCTTTTGAAAAGATTTAGCAAAAATGGCATAGGAAAAGAACCAGGCAATGCTGATGATGACGATGAATAGGGGTATTTTTATGAAGAAAACAACGTTAAAGTTAGTTATTGTTTTTGCCATCCTTGTTATTTCTTCTATATATTTTCAAAAGACGGCAATGGCGACTACTATTGGGGATCAGATTTTGCCTGCTTCTGTCAATATTGATTTTGGCGATCCTGCGAATCCCCAGACCAGCTCATCTGCGTTACAGCTTTTGCTCCTTGTATCAATTCTTGGGCTTGCCCCATCTTTGATACTTGCAATGACTTGCTTTACAAGAATCATTATTGCACTGCACTTTTTGCGCTCCGCTCTTGGAACGCAACAAATGCCGCCAAACCAGATAATTGTCGGTCTTGCCTTGGCTATGACCTTCTTCCTCATGGGCGGCGTCATAACCGATATTAACGAAAATGCGTTTCAGCCCTATATGCGCAACGAAATAACTCAGGGCGAAGCTATTGAAAGAGGTATGCTCCCTATAAGAGGCTTTATGCTGAGACAGGTTGAAAAAAATGACCTTACTCTGTTTGCCGGTTTCACCGGGGAGACTTTTGAAATAAACGATACTCCGAACCATGTCTTGATCCCGGCCTTTATTCTGGGTGAAATAACTAAGGGCTTTAGATTCGGCTTTTTGATTTATATGCCGTTTATAGTAATCGACATGGTTGTTGCCTCGGTTCTAATGGCAATGGGAATGATGATGTTGCCGCCGGCCATGATATCTCTGCCTTTCAAGATATTATTATTTATCATGGTGGACGGTTGGAATTTGACAGTAAAAATGCTTATGAGTACTTTCCGATGACGGGGGCGAAAAATGTTTGAAGAGAATGTTTTGACCATTGTTCAAGAAGCTTTAAAGACAGTTGTTTTTGCCGCGGCTCCGCCCCTTCTTCTGGGTCTTACCGTTGGCGTTGCTGTCAGTATATTCCAGACTGTAACAAGTATTCAGGAACCGACCTTAGCCTTCGTGCCGAAAATTCTTGCGGTCTTCATAGCCATATTCCTTTTCGGGAAATGGATGATGGATGTTATGGCTGGTTATACCATGGAGATTTTCCTTAATCTGCCCAAATTGATTCAATAGGGTATAGTGTTTCAACTTAAAGGTGAGCTTATGAATCCAAATCAGGGTACTGCCGGGTTAGACCTTATTTTATATATACTTCAGAATGTTGATATATTTCTGGTTATTCTGGTGCGTATGCTTGGGTTCTTCCTTATGCTCCCTGTAATTTCGGGAAGAAGCGTGCCCGCTGCCGCAAAAATTTCAATTGCCGGTTCTCTTGCGGTTATTGCTTTCGTTTCGGGCATGGTGACTGAAATTTATTATTATGACAATTTTATCGGCTATGTTGTTCTATTGGCCGTAGAATTTTTCACTGGGCTTTTAATAGCCTATGGCGTGTCCACTGCCTTCCAGTTGTTTTATTTTACAGGTCAGCTTGTGGACTATCAAATCGGATTTTCAATGGTGAGCGTTTTCGATCCCGTTAGTCAGATACAGGTTCCCGTAACAGGCAACTTTTATTATTTGATTATATGTGCCTTTTTCGTAATGACTAACGGTCTGAGACAGATGATTCATACTTTGTATTTCAGCTATGAAGTTTTGCCACCGGGAGCGGCCAATCTTATAGGAAATCCCGATCTGTTCAGCATGATTCTTACCATAATGACATCCTTTATTGTTCTGGCAGTAAGAATCGCCCTGCCAATTATGGCAACTATACTGGTAGTAGACGTAGCACTGGGTCTTCTTGTAAAAGCCGTCCCACAGATGAACATCTTTGTTGTGGGTATGCCTATGAAGCTTATGATCGGGCTTATTGTACTTTATATAACAGCACCTACTCTGTCATATGTCTATGAATTTGTTTATAACGAGGCTATGGCCTTTGTTTTTAACATAATTAAGGGAATGATGCCAAGTTGACGGATCTTGAATATAAGCGGATTATCCCCATGAACCTGAGCTTTTTCGCTGGCGATAAAACAGAGAAAGCGACGCCTAAGAAAAAGCAAAAGGCAAGAGAAGAAGGGCAAGTAGCCAAAAGTCAGGAAATAGGCACAGCCTTTATGTTCATTGCGGTTTTTTTCGGACTTAGTATGTTCGGCGGCTTTATGTTTGAAAATTTGTTAGAAATTTTTATTTTCGATTTTGAACTTTTAGCCCAAAGCAATACCTTTTTCGATATGAACACAATTAATGAGTTCTTCCTGTTGACAGGACTTAAAGTAGCGTTAGTGGTTATGCCTATTTTTGCAATCGCAATGGTTGTAGGCGTTTTGTCAAATGTGATACAGGTGGGTTGGCATGTCACGACGAAGCCTTTAATGCCGAAATTTTCAAAACTTAACCCTCTTAGCGGGGTGAAAAGACTTTTTTCAATACAAGTTTTAGTGACCTTTGTAAAATCAATGGCAAAGTTCATTGTCATTGCAATTGTTATTTATAATACATTAATGGCTGAAAAAGAACATATGTTAGTTCTTTTGGATATGCCGATTTATCAGGCAGTTGAATATATCGGCGGTGTAATGATAGGTTTGGGAATTCAAGTCGGTATTCTCTATATTTTTATAGCGATTCTCGACTTTGCATATACAAGATACAAACATGCTAAAGACCTTAGAATGTCTAAGCAGGAAGTTAAAGACGAATATAAGACAATAGAAGGAAACCCTCAGATTAAAGCGCGGATACGCCAAAAAATGAGAGAGGTTTCAATGAGAAGAATGATGGCTGATGTGCCTCACGCCGACGTTGTTATAACGAACCCTACCCACTACGCTATAGCGCTTAAATACGACAGAGAAAAATCCGAGGCACCCTATGTAGTTGCTAAAGGAATGGATCACCTTGCTAAAAAAATAAAAGAAAAAGCCAAAGAGGCTAACGTCACCATTGTTGAAAATAAGCCTCTTGCCCGAATGTTATATTCATCAGTAGAAGTGGGTCGGGATATCCCCCCAGAACTCTATGAGGCTGTAGCGGAAATTCTTGCTTACGTATATAAACTCAAAAATATAGCTTAGGAACACTTTTAGTGATTCCGGTTTCAAGGGGAGATTTTTCTTTATGAATTTCTTTAAAAATTCTATTTTAGGAATAATATTGGTCGCAATTATAGTATTAATATTTTTGCCGCTGCCGTCTATAGTCATGGACTTCTTATTGACCGTTAATATTCTCTTAGGTCTGTTAATACTTCTTAGCGCCCTTTATGCAAAAGAAGCTTTAGATATGTCTATGTTTCCGACTATTTTGCTGATAAGTACGTTGTTCAGGCTGGTTTTGAATGTCTGTACAACAAAACTTATTTTAGGAACAGGCAATGCTGGTAATGTTATTAAAGCATTCGGTGAGTTCGTCGCAGGCGGAAACTTAATTGTCGGTATCATCTTATTTATTATCATAGTAATTGTTAACTTCCTCGTTATTACAAAGGGTTCAGAGCGTGTGGCCGAAGTTACTGCAAGATTCACACTTGACGCTATGCCCGGTAAACAGATGGCTATTGACGCCGACTTAAACACAGGCGTAATCGACGATAACGAGGCGAAAGCAAGAAGACAGAAAGTCCAAAACGAATCGAACTTTTACGGAGCTATGGACGGTGCTGTTAAATTCGTTAAAAACGACGCTATAGCCGGTATTTTGATTACGTTTATAAACATTATCGGCGGTATAGCCCTTGGAACTACAGGCGCAGCCACAGGAACTCCCCTTCCTATCGGCGAAGCGGCACAAATCTATACTCTTATGACAATCGGTGATGGTCTTGCGGGACAGATCCCTTCATTATTAATCTCAACAGCAACAGGTCTTATCGTCACAAAGGCAACAAATGAATCGGATATTACAGGTACTTTAGTAAAACAAATCCTCAGCCAGCCCGTTGTAATTTATATCGCCGGCGGGGCATTAATAGCCCTTGGCCTATTTACAGCCATGCCCTGGTATTTACTTGTTCCTATAGGCGGGCTTCTGATAGTTTCTGCTTATCTTATGGGACAGAAAAAACAAATCGAATCTATTCAAACGGAAATTACTGCTGATGATGCCGCTGTTGATGAAATTAGGCGGCAGGAAAGCGTTGTCAATTTATTAAATGTTGACCCCATTGTATTAAACTTTGGATATGGTCTCATCCCCCTTGTAGAATCTTCTCAGGGCGGGGATCTTGTGGACAGAATTGTCATGATCCGCCGCTCTATAGCTGTTGATTTAGGCGCGGTTGTTCCGACAATTCGCTTGAAGGACGACATAAAGCTTAGCCCTAATGAGTATAAAATACTCATTAAGAACGTGGAAGTGGCTTCCGGAGACATTATGTTTGATCACTATATGGCCATGAACCCTGGTTATGTCGAAGAAGAAATTGACGGTATCGAAACTGTTGAGCCATATCTGGGACTTCCTGCGCTCTGGATATCTGAATCGCAAAGAGAGCGGGCAGAGGCATACTGCTACACGGTTGTTGACCCGCAGGCAAT
>CAYLSP010000083.1:0-6690 GCA_964385935.1 uncultured Defluviitaleaceae bacterium | reverse complement strand
GGTTAATACAAGCCACATAGTAGCTTTTTCAGGTTCATATTGCTTATACAGCTTATATAAAAGCATGTATATGAAAACCAAAACTGCCAGAGGGTAGAGAGAAATAGCAATACCAAGAACTATACCGACTATCAAATTCAAAACAGGAATAAAAGCAAAAATAGAAATAATCCCTGTTCCAAAAAGCGAAACATTGGCAATACTGAGGCCTAAAATGGCTGTAAATAATCCCGGATTTTTTATGTCATACTTACCAAGGCTAAATCTTCCGACCATGTTACCGATTAGGATGTAACTAAGAAAAGGAATCCAAGCAAACCATGAATTTTTTTCTCCTCTATGCTGAGCCATTCTTTGAAGTCCGATAGCTTGAAGTATGTAAAGCCCTACCCACACAGCAAACATGAGAAAGACAAACACGCCAAGCCCTAACAACGCACCTGACATTACGCCAAAAACGTCATCAAAAGCGTTACCTAAACCGCCGCCACCATATCCATATCCATAACCCATAATCCATTCCTCCTTATTTAATTAGCCTCATATTCTCGCCCATAAATTTTTCATGGACGGCATTTGTAGCCCTTTCTGCGTCTTTAATATCAACGAGCACCGAAATCGTGATTTCAGAGGTTGATATCATGTTTATATTAACCCCAGCGTCATAAAGGGCTTCAAACATAAGAGAGGCTACACCGGGATTATTTGCCATTCCCGCGCCTACAATAGAAACTTTTGCGATATTTTCCTCATGAGTTAGTTCCTTATAGCCGATTGCCTGACCGTGTTCTTCAAGGGCTTTGAGAGCAGGCATTAAATCTTCGTTAGTGACGGTAAAAGACAGATCTCTTTTGTCGTCATGGTTTATAGACTGGACAATAATATCAACTGAAATTTCTTTTTTTGCAAGCATGGAAAAAATCTGGAACACTTTTCCGGGAACGTCTGGAACTCCCATTATGGATACCCGGCTCACATTTTTATCAACAGCCACGCCGCTAACAAACATACTTTCCACTTTAGCTTCCTCCTTAACAATCGTGCCTTCCTCGTTATTAAAACTGGAGCGGACGACAAGCTTCACCTGATATTTTTTCGCCATTTCAACAGAGCGCTTTTGAAGCACCTGAGCGCCCGTGGCGGCAAGCTCAAGCATCTCGTTATAAGATATTTCGTTAAGTTTGACGGCATTTTTTACAATTCTGGGGTCGGCTGTATAAACACCGTCAACGTCCGTATATATTTCGCATAAATCCGCATTGGTAACGGCTGCGATTGCAACGGCTGAGGTATCTGAACCGCCTCTGCCGATTGTGGTTACATCGCCGTATTTATTGATACCCTGAAATCCGGTTATTATAACTATGTTCTTCCGCTCTAATTCTGCATAAATCCGATCTGTTTCGATTTTTTTAATCCTAGCAGTTGAATAAGCGGATGAAGAATGGATTCCTACCTGACTTGCGTTTAAGGAAATGGCGGGATAACCCAGTTCATGAATAGCAATAGCCATTAAAGCCACTGATTGCTGTTCGCCAATGGATAAGAGCATATCCATTTCTCTCTTAGAAGGGGTTTTGCTGATTTCCTTAGCCTTTACTATAAGATCGTCCGTAGTATCTCCCGGAGCGGATAGGACAACAATAACCTGATGTCCGGCTTTATATGTATCCACAATTCTCTGAGCGACAGCCTTAATCCTCTCAATATCACGAACAGAGCTTCCACCGTATTTCTGTACAATTAACAAAATAATTCCTCCTATTTCCATCTAAACATCTTATGAATAAATATTTAGATTAACAACGGAAACATATTAACAAAGTGAATATTATCATATTTTTTTTCTAATTGCAATATAAAGCCGCATTTTTAAACTCTAGGCGGCTTCTCACCAAAATATTGATAATAATCAGTTTTTATTCTGCCGTTAAAAAGCTTTCTCTTAGCGTCTGCACGCGCCCCAAAGGCTTTTTCAAACTCTTCGCTTGAAGTGATGATATATGCTGACATCGTTTTGTAATTCTTAAAAAAGGTTCCCATCTTCTTATACAAATCCATGACAGTCTTCGCGTCATCAAGTCTTTCCCCATATGGCGGGTTAGTTATCATTATTGCGTAATCCATATCAAAATCAATGTCGGGGAAAACTGCTTCGGAAAATGAAATATCTATGTCAACACCGGCCTTTTTGGCGTTGGCCTTGCTTAATTCAATGGCTGATGGGTCACGGTCAAAGCCGTAGATTTCACAATCAGCTGAGAAATCAATTGCCGAATAGGCATCTTTTCTGGCTTTTTTCCACAATTCGGCATCTATTTGCGGCCAACTTTCAGAGACGAACTCACGCTTTATGCCCGGTGCTATGTTCTTTGCAATCATTGCCGCTTCAATGGGGATTGTTCCCGAACCGCAGAAAGGGTCGAAAAGAACGCGGTTTTTCTTATAATAGCTAAGGGATATAAGGCCTGCCGCAAGAGTTTCTTTTATAGGCGCAATGACGGAATCCCGGCGGTAGCCCCTTTTGTGAAGCCCCGCGCCTGAGGTATCAATTGTCAGGGTGGCGGTGTCCCTTAAAAGCGCCACCTGAACTTTGTATTCAGGACCTGTTTCTTCAAACCATTCGGTGTTATATTTTAATTTCAGCTTCTCTACAATGGCTTTTTTGACGATTGACTGGCAGTCAGAAACAGAGAAAAGTGTGGATTTTACAGATTTTCCTGTTACTGTAAACTTTCCGTCTTTCGGAATCCAGTCTCCCCAGTTAAGAGCTTTTGTTTTCTCGAACAGTTCGTCAAAGGTGAGAGCCTTAAATTCGCCTATGTTAAGGAGAAGGCGGTCTGCCGAACGAAGCCATATGTTAAATTTTGGTATTGAGGATATGTCGCCGAAGAAGTCAACGCGGCCATCCATAACCTGTATATTTTCCCCGCCCAAAGCGGCAACTTCCCTTTTAACAACGGCTTCAAGACCGAAAGTTGAAGTTGTTGTAAATTTCAATTTTTCCATTTAATTTGTACTCCTTAGTATAATATACAATACGTTTGCCTTAATTATATCATATTTTTTTCTTTTATTACAGATAAAATTATGATAAGCTATAACGACGGTTAAACTTATGAATATCATAACAGAATTAGGAGAAATATATGTATAAACTTTTAGGACAGGAAGAATCGGCCAAAAGAGGAGAACTTTCTACCGTACACGGAATTATCCAGACGCCGGTTTTCATGAATGTGGGAACGGCGGCGGCTATAAAGGGCGGTGTTGGAACGGAGGATTTAGAGCGGATAAAAACTCAGGTTCAGCTTTCAAACACTTATCATCTTCATTTAAGACCCGGCGACCAGATAATAAAAGATTTCGGCGGAGTTAGAAAATTTATGGCTTGGAATGGGCCTGTTTTAACGGATTCAGGCGGGTTTCAGGTTTTCTCTCTTTCGTCCATGAGGAAGATTAAAGAAGAGGGCGTTTATTTCAATTCGCATATTGACGGAGCGAAAATATTTATGGGGCCGGAGGAAAGTATGAAAATACAGTCTAATCTTGGCTCTACCATAGCTATGGCCTTTGACGAATGTCCCCCATATCCATCCGAACGTGATTATATGGAAAAGTCCGTAGAACGCACTACCAGGTGGCTCATCCGCTGCAAAAATCATTTAGAAGAGCTTAACAGCCATGAAGATACCCTTAATCCGTCTCAAATGCTATTTGGCATTAATCAGGGCGGGACATATAAAGATATTAGAATAGAACACGCGAAAGAAATCGCGGAACTTGACCTTCCGGGATATGCAATGGGCGGTCTTGCCGTGGGCGAAAGCCATGAAAAAATGTATGAGGTAATTGAGTGGGTAACTCCCCATCTTCCCAAGGATAAGCCTGTTTATTTAATGGGAGTTGGAACTCCTGAAAATATTCTGGAGTCCGTCCACCGCGGAGTTGACTTTTTCGATTGCGTCCTTCCTGCCAGAAACGGGCGGCACGGTCATGTTTATACAAAAAAGGGAAAGCTTAATATGCTTAATAAAATCCACGAAAATGATGATTCTCCCATAGAGACTGGTTGTGGATGCCCGGCCTGTGAAAGATATTCGAGAGCATATATAAGGCATTTGTTTAAGGCGGGAGAAATACTTGCCCTTCGTCTTTGCGTGCTGCACAATCTCTATTTTTTCAATAATCTTATGTCAGAAATAAGAACAGCGTTAGATGAAAAACGCTTTTTGCAATATAAAAACGAGACACTCTTTGGATTCAAGGAATATAATGACGAACGCAAAAGGATGTAATCAAATTGTAATGGAAATATGTTTGATAACAGGTCTTTTTTATGGTATCATTATGGTAGAAAAATATCTGAATTTTTTGTAGAGGAGGTTTGAAAGCCATGGGTAAATGGAGAAAAACCAGAGCAGTCTTTTTTGTATTTCTTTTCATGTTTACATTTTCTATAGGGGAACTTAATGATATTTCTGTTAGCTACGCTCAAAATTCTAAAACCACAAAAAACGACAATCCAACCGATGGAATAATCCCCATTGTGGGCGTTAATTCAATAAAATCGGTTAATATAAACAGGCGGGTTTCTGGAGTCTTAATAACGGGAAAGCGTCCGTCTATTGAGAAACTTGGAAGACCCGAACTTGAAAAAGCACTTAATGAAAAAATTAATTCTATTTACAATGAGATTATCGAAAATATTTCAGAAGGCACGAAATCAGTGACGTTTGATTTTAATAAGTATTTGTACGGAGACATTATATCAATCACAATGACTTCTTCTGAGGCTTCCGCATCATCTAATGAAAAGCGCCGGAGCATAAATTTTAATTTGAAAACTGCGGAAATTGTGGGAATAAACGATGTTCTTGATATTAACGGAACAAAGGTTTTGACGAAATACTTGACAGGGAAAATTAAACAAACTCCTGATCTTTACACAACGGATTTTACAGAAGTGACGAACGATTCGGCTTTTTATATATCAAACGGAAACTTTGTGGTTTGCTTTGATAAATATAAAATTGCACCGGGAGCAAAGGGAATTGTTGAGTTCAGCCTCCCATTAGACAATTATAAATCTGTAGAGGTTAAGCAAGGCGACTATTTTTTAACATCCCAATATAACATTAAAATGATAAGGCTTTCTCAGGTAGCCGAGGCTTTTTCTATGAAATTAAAATGGTTAGAAAAACAGAATCTGGTTGAAGTCTGGAGGAATAACAGCTTGGTTTCCTCTCTTACAATCGGGCAAAATAAGTATTTTAAAGGGAAAAACTTTGAAAGGCCACTTGAATTTGCGCCAATTCTGTTGGATTACAGAACCTATGTTCCCATATCCTATTTTGGGGAAATTCTGGACGTGTCCTATACTGTTGATAAAGATGAGAACATATTGTTTTCGTGTTATGTGGAATGATGTAGAATGATAATACAAAAGATAGAAAATAACTTTATGGAGTGAGAATATGGATTTTAAAGCTGAAATCGGGGCACTTTTATCCCAAATAACTGACCTTTCTGAAATAGATATTATAAACGCCCTTGAAGTGCCCCCTGAAAAAGCCATGGGAGATTTTGCCTTCCCCTGCTTCAGACTTGCAAAGACAATGAAAAAAAGCCCGAACTTGATTGCAGAGGAGCTGGCAGAAAAGCTCAGAGAATCAGAGCTATTTTCGGCAGTGGAATGTTGCGGAGCGTACATTAACTTATTTTTGAATAGAGAGAAATATGTGAAAAGTGTTTTCACAAGGATTTTCGAGGAAAAAGAGAGTTTCGGAAAAAGTGATATAGGGGGAGGAAAGTGCGTTGTTATTGACTATTCCTCCCCAAATATCGCCAAATCAATGCATGTTGGACATCTGCGCTCTGCGGTTATCGGGCACAGTCTCTATAATATTTTTAACTTCATTGGCTATAAGAGCTTTTCTATAAATTATTTAGGTGACTGGGGAACTCAATTTGGGAAGCTTATAGTGGCCTATAAAAAATGGGGGAGCGAAGAGGACGTTTTAAAACGCGGTCTTAAAGCTCTGGACGAAGTTTATGTTCGCTTCCACAAAGAACTTGAAAATGATGAAAGTCTTGCAGACGAGGCCAGAAGCTGGTTTGTGAAAATGCAGACAGGTGATGAAGAAGCCCTGTCTATTTGGCGTTGGTTCAAAGACATCAGCCTTACAGAATGTAACAGAATTTATGAAATGCTTGACATAGAGTTCGATTCATATAACGGCGAAAGCTTTTATAACGACAAAATGGATGCCGTTGTGGACGAGCTTAGGGAAAAAGACCTTCTTATTGAAAGTAACGGCGCAATGGTCGTAAACCTTGATAAATATAAAATGCCTCCTTGCCTTATATTAAGAAGCGACGGCGGAACCCTCTATCCTACAAGGGATTTGGCTTCTGTTCTATACAGAAAGAAAACATACGATTTTGATAAAGCGGTTTATGTAACGGATTCTGGTCAGAGCCTTCATTTTGCCCAATGGTTTAAGGTTGTTGAACTGATGGGCTATGAATGGGCGAAAGACCTTGTTCACGTCCCCTTCGGCATTGTTATGACAGAAGAAGGGAAAATAGGATCAAGAAAAGGCGGCGGAGTTACTCTTGAAGAAATGTTCCTTGAATCAATTGAACGAATCAAGATTGGTTCTTTCACTTCGAGAAAAGAAAGCACAA
>CAYLSP010000082.1:0-6734 GCA_964385935.1 uncultured Defluviitaleaceae bacterium | reverse complement strand
CCGCCCTCTGGCGCTAGATACAGATGCTATTGCGTCGTCACAAATACTCATTGCCGCCTCAGCTCCTGCAAGATTTTTCATATTAATTCCATTTAGGAAAAGAGCCTCAGAGGTCAGATTCGGTATGCTTATCTCCATTTCCATATTGGCATTTGCGCCGATTTGAAGCTTTAGGGGGCCGCTGTCTTTTATTTCAAGGCTCAAAGCCTCATTAGGTCCCGTGCTTTTATCGGGATTAAGCTTTATAGTGATTTCGTCCGTCCCCTTACCCCTTATTGTAATGTATTCACCCTTATAACTAACCAGCTGTTCGCTGTTGAAGGTGGCAGGGTTTCCCCCGGAGGAATCAGTAAATTTTATATCAGAAATTTGAGCGTCAGAGCCGTTATAAGTCTTTGCATCAAGCCCTAATGCGGCTAAAACAGGGCTTCCGTCAGGTTCTATATTAATAGTGGCCTCTTTTCCATATTGCTTTGTAGTAAACACAAGTGCGGAACTATTAGGGGGATAATCCGGCGTAGTAACTTCTATATCAGACAGAAAGCAGACATCCTTTATTTTTTTTAATACATCTTCAAGAGTGTCCCCACTGTTCACCTGAACAACTTCACCGTTTATATAAAAGCTGCCTTCAGGTATGGTTGCTCCCACAGTGATTGTTCCTTGAGCCTGAGCCTGTTCCGGCATTTTCACAACGGTATAATCCAGTTTTCCTGGAGGAACGCCGTTTGAAACATTTATTGCCTGGGCAATATCAGTTTTCTCACCGTTTTTTTCGCTGATTGCCTGAGTTGATAGGCTGCCGTCAAAAAGGCATTTATTATTAAACTGAGTGTTTTTAGCTAGTGCATCTATTCCGTCCTTTAGCTGCTGGACTTCTTCTTGAATTTTTATCCTGTCCGCCGCCGAATATGAATCCGTTGCGGCCTGAACAGCAAGCTCCCTCATTTTTTGAATCATGGACTGAGCCTCATTTAATGCGCCGTCCGCCGTCTGGACAATTGAAACGCCGTCAAGAGAATTTCTGCTTGCAAGATTGAGAGCGCTTATTTGAGTTTTCATCTTGTTGCTTATAGCCATTCCCGCAGCATCGTCTGACACAGAATTTATTTTAAGCCCTGATGAAAGCTTTTCCATGGAAAGACCGGCTCGGCGTTCCGTCCGCTTTAAGCTGTTATAAACCCCCATAGCAACTACATTAGTGTTTATTTTCATTAAGCTTCCTCACCTTCGGGTTATTTACTTAAAAAGATTCTTAATGCTCAAAACAATCTGTTCCGGCAAATCATCTTCTGATGTTACGCTTATTTCATTGTTTTTCAAAATGTTTATCTGGGCTTTCATAGGCTTTTCGCCGTCTATTATTATGGCCGCTTCAACGGTTGATTCCTTGTCAAAGTTTTCGTTTAATACGTAAACTTTTAAACCTTTAAATTCCCCTTTGTGTAATATTGGGGAATAAAATCCCTGTCCTATTTTAATCCTACCCATAAAGTCAAGAGCTTTTCTCACAACACCGATTTTTTCCACGGTTTCGCCTTTATTAGCCGCCTCTACACAGTTGTCTAAAAGAGAAATTGCGTTTTGTATGCCATTTTCTCCGGGCGGTTCTTCATTAAGCTCCTTTAAAACCTTATAAACCTCAGGATATTCCCTTTCAGACAGTTGTGAAAGCTCTTTAAAGGCGAAAAATTCGTCCTTTAGAAATTTTTTTGCAAAGACTATGTTTCCCATGGTTACGGGAATAGCGTTTTTAGCAAGAGCTTCATAAACTTCCTTTCCCGCATCTTCCGCTTCATTTATAACCGTGGCAAGAGCCTCCTGCTTTTCAGTATCGGCCGCTTTAATATCATTTTTAGCAGTCTCCGGGACATGCCTTGCCCTGTCAATTTCCTCGATTTTATTAGCCAAATCATAGATTTTTTCGTCCATATAAGGCTCTCTGATAATTTCATATAAATTTTCAGGCTGTGATTTATCGGCAAAACGCTTTATGCTGTTAATATTTACTTCATGCTTTAGCATATCTTTTTCTGTAGGATGAGCAAACATATCCACCATGCTTGTCTTGCCCTTTGTCTTGCTAAAATATTTTGAAGCATTTAATAGGTTTTCCATAGTAGCATCAACGCCGTTTTTCAGTGAAACTCCAAGTGCTACAGAATCATTTTTCATGATTTTATTAAGCATTTTATAAATGTCTCGCATCTTTTGGCTGTCCGACTGGGACAACTCGCCTTTTTTATCAAGCTCCATAATATGCTCAGCAATTTTGTCCCCTAACCCGTCGCCGTAAACGCCGTTAAAATTCTCAATATATTTAAGTAGGTCGTCAATATGCATATCTTTTGGTGACATGCCGTCCTTTATGAGAGCGGCAGCAATGTTTGGGTGTAGAGTGTTATAAATTCTCTGGATTTTTTCATCAAGCCGGACGGTTTTTAAAATGTTCTCCTCAGTTATATCCATTTTGTTTTTTGATAAAATTCCGGCTGCTTTTACAAAATTATCGTTGTCCGGGAGATTAAGACTTCTGAGAAGAGGAGCGAGGGAGTTCTTTATTTTAGAAAAGCTGTCTCCGTATTTTTTGCTTGGTGCGGCGGAGTATTTTTCCAAATCCTCAATAACTCCCGCAAGCCTTAAATTATTTCCCTGTTCGTGAGCCTCACTGACTTCCTTAATGCTAAATTTAATTTTATTTTGGATTAAGTCGCCATAAACACAGCTGTTAATATTCCTGAGGGCGGGAATGGCGTTAAAAACACCCGCCATTTACTCCACATTATCAGGAGTTATATCCGCGCCCATTATAGACAGATTTCTGTGATACTTCTCATTTTCTATGGATTTCAGGGATTCAAGCGCCTTTTCAAGCGGAAGGGTATCAATTTTAATATCCTTCTGAGCCAGTCTGTAGGCCGCTTCCTTTGTAAGTTTCAAGCTGATTTCCGCAATTTGCCGCTTAAAGCTTATAAGTTTGTCACTGTCGTTTCCGCTTTCCTCTAAATTCATTCCCGATAATTTGTCTATAACCTGCTCATATCGGTTTAATAGTTTCTGTTGCCGCTCTTCGTCTTTTCCTGTAACGATCTTTACGTCTAAAATATTTTCGTCCTTGTGAAGCATGGAAATGGCTTCCTGTATGAGCTTTTGACGGCTTATATTATTCTTTATATCCTTTAGGAACTTATATTTCTCAACATTTTCGGGGATAACCGGCAAGTCCCTGTCAAAAAGGAATTTTGCGGCCTTTATGTTTTCTTCTGCTATTTCATTGGCTGTTTTCTGGGCCATTTCCCCATTTATTTCCTCATTTGTTTCACCGATTAATTCTTCACTAAGCGACCCCGAAACGTCCTCCCATTTTATGTTGTCCTCCCGTCCCCTTACTATTTCCCCGGAAAACTTCCCCGAATAAACGTTTTTTAAAGTCAGGGGCTTTTCGCTTTTTATAATAGAAGCGATTTCCCCTTCCGTTAAATTCTCGATTTTATCTATTTTTTCAGAAACAAGCCGAACGGCATTTTCCGTGGCCTTTTCGTCGGGAACTTTTTCTATTTCAGAAACAACCATGTTGAGTATATCCACAGAAATTTTTCCTATGGAAAACCCCCCGGAAGCCAGTTCGTTCATTGCCGCAGTTCGGCTCATGCTGTCATTAAGCCTATTTTTAAGCTTAGCTATGGTTTGCTTTATAGCATCTCGCTCAGACTCAGCCTTTTTCTGCGCTTTAACAGACAGAATATTTTCGTCATTTATCATTTTATGGCTTTTAAACACAGCCTTTTTCTCTTTTAATGACATTATGTCCGTGGCTAAGTCGGGATTTATATTGTCGGGATTTAGTTCAGGCAGTTCAGTCTTATTTATTTTTAAACCCTCGGCATTAATTATCGGTTTATTTTCTTCAATTCTCATGCTGTCTCCTCACTCAATTTTTCTAATTCTATTATTAGCATAAGAAGGGAAAATAAACTAAAATTTTATTTATTGTAATATTTGTGTATAAGAAATTGAAATAAAGAGCCGTATGTGTTATAATGTTTGAAAGATTTCTAATAGGAGTGTTTTCATGTCTCAAGCAATTGAAGTTAATAGCATAGTTGAGGGGAGAGTTGTTAGGATAAAGCCTTTCGGCGCAGTAATTCAGCTTCCTGATAAAAGTTCGGGTCTCGTGCATATTTCTCATATTTCTCCGAAATATGTTCAGGATGTTAACGACTTTTTATCTGTGGGCGATTCAGTTTATGTAAAGGTTCTTTCCGTTGATGCAGAGAGCGGCAAAATTGCTCTTTCTATTAAAGATGCCGCTCAGCCCGAAGTTGTTAGTGCGCCAAAGCCCGATAACAGAAATTATGAAAATATCCAACATTCTGCTACAGCTTCTTTTGAAGATAAGTTTAAGGATTGGCTTAAATCCTCAAATGAAAAACAGGCCGGCCTTAATAAGAGGAACAAAAGAAGGTAGATCTATCTAAAAATGCGCAGTTCTGGTTTTCACCGAATTATGAGAGCGCGTTTTTTGAGTGTAAAGAATAATTTTCAAAGATGATTCAATATGATATAATATTATAGCACAAGTGCAAAAGGGCGGTTAGGCTTGATGCTCCTGAAAAGGGAGGTGATAGCCATGTATGTGTTTGAAGCGTTAACGTTAATGATAGCATTCGCTACATTGATATACCTCATAACAAAAGACAAAACCACGAAAAAATAGACCGCCCTCGCAAAAGGTCAGCGGTCTATCTTTATGCAAGACTGCAAGCCTAACCGCCTTTAAAGCGGTTGTGCATAGAGAGAGTGTTCGCGCACTCTCTCTATTAATATATCCATATTATAACCCAAATATAAGAAATATTCAAGCATTTAGAGCTATTTAAAATAAATATTTAGAAATTATAAGCTGTGTGATATAATATTATAGCACAAGTGCAAAAGGGCGGTTAGGCTTGACGCTCCTGAAAAGGGAGGTGATAGCCATGTATGTGTTTGAAGCGTTAACGTTAATGATAGCATTCGCTACATTGATATACCTCATAACAAAAGACAAAACCACGAAAAAATAGACCGCCCTCGCAAAAGGTCAGCGGTCTATCTTTATGCAAGACTGCAAGCCTAACCGCCTTTAAAGCGGTTGTGCATAGAGAGAGTGTTCGCGCACTCTCTCTATTAATATATCCATATTATATCCCAAATATAAGAAATATTCAAGCATTTTAAATTATTTTTAATAATAATCCTTTTGGCTTTTTTCCATTTGTGTGATATAATGTTTCAGTAATCGAGGTTTTTTGACAATTCGCTCCTGTGGGGGTAAGACTGAAAATGCTTAAATATATAAGGAGAACAAGTTCATTTGTGCTACTTGTTCTGATTACAGCGATTCTTGGCTCATGCAAGCCCTATGACTCCAGAGAGTCGGACAAATTCATGGCAAAGCCCTTCCCGAACCCATATTCTGATCAGCTTGTCAAGAGCGGTGAAAAAGATGAAGTTGAGAAAAAGGAGAATGTGGACGATAATGAGCCTGATTCAGAGGTTGAAGCGAAGACAGTTGCTCTGTTGTTTGACACAGCCGACCTTTTAAATCAGCCTGAGCCGAACTTTGCTCTTTACACCCCATATGAGGATAAAAAAGGTGTCTATATTACTTCAAATATAGCGGGAATACCTGATTATTTAGCCCCAATTATTGGCATAATTAACGATACGGAATTAAATGCCGTTGTAGTTGATATAAAGCGGGATGACGGAGACGTGGTATTTTCTGGAATCCCCATAGCTGACGAGCTTGGTACTACAAACCCATATATCAAGGACATTAAAAGCTTTGTCTCTAATCTGCGAGGGCAGGGGATTTACACAATTGCCCGAATCGTTGCTTTCAGGGACAAATATCTAGCGGACATTCGCCCTGAATATTTTGCAAGACTCGACGACGGCTCAATTTACAGAGATAATCAGACGGGACAAGCCTGGCTTGACCCATTTAACAGAGATTATTGGGAATATTTGTTAGAAATAGCGGAAGGCGCTGCAAAAGCCGGATTTCAAGAAATCCAGTTCGATTATATAAGATTCCCGACGGACGCTAATATAAAGAGAGCCGTTTTCAATAACCCCGACAACATGAGCAAAACAGATATAATTACGGAGTTTTCAGAATACTCCGTTAAAAGACTTAAAAAATTTAATGTGAAAGTTTCGGCGGACGTTTACGGCATTTCAATCATAAGTGATTCAGACGCGGCAGCTATTGGGCAGGACTATGTGAAACTTTCAAAGATTTTTGACGTAATATGTCCTATGATATATCCTTCCCATTACGCAAACGACACATTAGGCGTTTCCGTTCCGGATTTAAACCCCTACGACATAGTATACAGAACCATGGCGCTTTCAACTGAAAAGCTTGAAGCCGAAAAGGCTCTAGGCGCGAAAGTTGCTGTTGTCCGTCCATGGATTCAAGCCTTTAACGCTTCCTATTTAGGAAAAGAAAACGTTAACTGGCAAAGATACGGCGGAAAACAGCTTCGTGAACAGATAGATGCCCTATACGATGCAAAAGTCAGTGAATGGCTTGTATGGAACGCTTCAAATAACTATACGGAAGTATTAGACGGGCTTCTGCCCGCTGAAAAATAAAGCCCGGGAGTTGGGGTATGTTAAATAAAGAAAAAATTGCGTTAATGACAAAGCTTGCCATTTATGATAAATCTGAAGGCAAAAAGGAC
>CAYLSP010000081.1:0-6757 GCA_964385935.1 uncultured Defluviitaleaceae bacterium | reverse complement strand
GAGACTTTTAAGGAGTCAAGGAGTTATCATGACAGAATAGAAGAAATTTATAGCAGCAGTATAGATTTCGGGAAATTAAACAAACTGACAAAAAAAATAATCTCAGAACTTTTATGAGATTGGGGGCTAAACAAGACAAGCATGTCTAAATTCTTAGAAGGGCGAACAGAGTTCGCCCCCAACAGGCCTTCGGATTATATCAAAAGTGAAATAATTCTGAAATATTCCTTTGGGTGCAAACAGGCAGGACAAATATCCGGGGCGCTCTTGCCAGTATGCCTATATCCGCAGTTTATACATTCCCAAACAACATTTTCATTACTGCGATATAACATATCGTTTTGGAATCTCTTTAATAATTCGCGGAAGCGGAAGTCATGCCTTCTTTCCACCTCGGCAATAGATGAATATGACTTCGCAATTATATCAAAACCTTCTTCTTCCGCAACTCTTGAAAACAGCGGATAAATATTAGACCACTCTTCATACTCACCCTTGGCGGCATCAAACAAGATTTCGGGAACGCTTCCCTCAGCCACGGGTACATTTGTTTGCACTTGAACAACATTATTATTCACCGAATCTACTAGAAACTCATAAAAAGTTTCGGCATGACCCCGTTCGTTGTCTGCGGTCACTAGAAATACTTCCTCAAGGTTGGGATACCCTGACTCTTTAGCCTTTTCAGCATAGTACAAATACCTAGTTTTTGCTTGACATTCTCCGGCAAATGACTTGGCCAGATTTATTTCCGTCTGAGTTCCGGCCAATTCTAATTTCTTCTTCATAAACTTCCCCCGATCAATTACTCATTCTACATATTAATACTTATTTTGTTAGAACTTGTCACATGAGTAAAATTTTATCAGAGTAATAAAGAATATTATTCAATAGCAACAGCTTTTTCTTTTTTCTCCATCTTCCCGCTTTTGACAACCCCGGACAAGCTTATAATAAAACCGATAGCTATGCAGGAAAAATATGTTATTACCCGCCATATGAGAACAGCCGGCACAACAAGAATTTTCGGGAAAAATAGTTCAAAGAACAAGTATGAACTTCCCTCGGCCGCGCCTGAACTTCCCGGAAGGGGCGCAAAGGCTATAATCATGTTTATTAGAGTATTGGCGAAAATAAAGCGGAAGAGAGTTGAGCCTGAAAGGTGAAATCCCCTGTAAATGCAATAGGGAATGACATAAAATATGGTAAGCTGGATAAAAGTAACCAGAACAGTCAGAGCCACTGTTCTTTTTTTGTCGCTCACAAATAAAATCGATTTCCCAAAAATATCAATTTGTCTTAAAGTTTCTATTGACGTTTTTTTTCTATTCTTTATAATCCTAATTTTTGACAGAGCGTGTATTAAACAAAGAGCAACTTTTTTCGTCAATTTTCTTTTAAGACATATTAGAAGAATAATTCCGATAAATATTAAGTTGCAGACAAATCCTATAATTGCATAAACAGCAAAGTTATCTATTCTTGCATAGAAAAATGAGGCTGTTGCTAACATGGCAACAACTCCGTATATTGTCATACAGGCCTGATATAGTATGCTTTTAACTGTTATTATTGAGGCGGCATCACCGGGGTTAATTCCCGTTTTCACCATGACATAAATTTGCATTGGCTGACCTCCCACCGCAAAGGGTGTCAAAGCGCTATATAAAAGCCCAATCATGGCGGTTTTTATCGATTGCCAAAGGCTGTACTTGCCTTCAAGCAAAAGAGTGTATAAATGCAGAATAAATCCGTCAAAAAACCAATAGACTACAACACATACTACAGAAGCCAGCATCCATATTTTATCTGAAGCTTTTAGCATCGTTGCGACTCGAGCGAGCCCGCCAGTAAAACTCACTGCAAAAAGTAAAATAACAAGGGAAAACGACGACGTTACAATCCCGAACCAATTTTTTTTGAAAAAGTTAGCCATAAAAACCTTCCTTATGCGTATTAAGAACTTATCCCTTATTATTTTTAAGTTCAAGTGCTTTTTTATAAAGCTCCTCCCATTGTTTTAAAATAGAGTCCTCATTATACATTTTACTACATTCGTAGGATAATTTACTCCATTTTTCCCAATTTTCGCTTGAATCCGCAATTTCTGATATGCGGGCGCAAAAGCCTTCGACATTATCAGCCTTTAAATAGTGTCCCGCTAATATTTGTTCATAAACTGGGATGTCACGGAGAAGTACAGGCTTCTTGCAGGCCAGAGCCTCTAAAATAGTCATGGGGAAAAGTTCTCCGAAGGAGGGCAGAAACATACAGTCTGCCATATTATAAATATCGTTCATTTCTCCTCTGTCCACAATACCGAGAAACGTAACATTTTTTGGTGGATTGGCCACAAGAGCCTTTATTTCTTCATATCCGTCAGTAATTTTCCCAAAGGAAAATCCTCCCGCCCAGATAAACTCAATATCCGGCAGCTTTTTCGCCGTTTCAACAAAGTCAAAAATGCCTTTTCTGGTTTGAAGTTGCCCCGCGCCCAGACATAAAAACTTGTTTTTATTAATCTTATATTTTTCACGAATGGCCAGACATTCTTCCTTTGTTTTTGCATAAAAGTTTTTTTCTGACACAAAATTAGGTATACAGGAGACCCGAGGCTTATCTATTTTATATTCGGCAATTTTTTCAATAATGGAGGGATTAACTGTTACAAGAAAATCCATTCCGTTATAAAATTTTAAGATATAGCTATAAAAAATTTTTCTTGCAAAGCCTGGTAATTTAAGGCTGTCGTCAACAGTGTCGGGCAGAAAATGGACATAACCCACCGATGCCATTTTTTTTCTTTTGAACTTGTTCTCTAAAAAATAACTGAAATTGACCGTATGATAATGATAAATGTCGCATTTTTTTGATGTATTTTCAAAAACCTCAAAGGATTTTAGTTTTCTTTTCATTAAACCAACCTGCTCTTCATAGCAGGAGCCTACGCCCTGTCCCTTAACGGATAAAGCAGTTGAGCGCATATTTATTGATGGCATATTTACACATCCTCAATTAATATATAATAATAAATTAACGCAAAAAATTCAGTATAGTCTTATTTTTCAGAGTAATTATAACACCAAAGATTTTATATTACCAGATAATTAAATAATGTTTATACAAATGTCTTTACAACCCCTGTTGTTTGTTGCAAATTTAAGCCGATATTGATATAGTATATATTATTTATACTAAAGAATTAAATTCCATGAAAGTTGGTGAATCCATGCCCGAAGACATTAAAATTGTCCTATCTGAAAAAATGAAGATCAGAAGCCGTGTAAACACTGTAAGTAAAGGCACATTGGATCCGGACGTGCAAGATACTGAATTCACTATCTCCTTTAACAAAAATGTCGATGCTGCGCTGTTAAACAAAGCCACTGTCTATATAATAGACAAAAACGGTGACTATCTCCGCACAGAAATCAAAAAGGTGGAACCTGAAAAACGTTTTGTGCTAAGACCGCTGGAAAAATACAAGGAGGACTATCCATATTATCTTGTCATTGCTCCAAACACTAAAACCAACGAAAACAACAGAAGCTCAATTTTTGTAAACTTTATTCTTAGAGACGGAAAAGTTTTAAAATCTCAGATTTTAAAGGCTCAGGATCCGGCTATTGCTGAAATTCTGCAAAAAAAGGATATCAGCCAGTTTGCAGAAAGAAACGTCCGAATCATCACTGAAACTGACCTGATTTCAAAAAGATCGGACGTTTGTAACAAAGTTGTTGATAATTCACTTATCGGCTGTGTAATTTATCTAACAGAAGAAAGCCTTATTTTGAAGGGAAGAATTTCAAAAGTCGGAGAAGCCCCTAAAATGGAACAGACTTTTCTGATTGCTGAAATAAAAGAAATAATTCCTACTATGATTTTTAACGAATTTATCCTGACTATGAAAAACGGGGAAAGGGTTCAACTGAGAACGAATGATAGGGATAAATGGATAAAGGACATTAAGGCTTTAATGGAGAAAAAATAAGATGATTATTAACTTTTTGTTTTAATAGCGTCCGGGTATAAAATTGCATTTATTTCACTGCCGGCTAAAATTATTGTTGAAATTATATTAAGCCAAAAAACCAGAATAAAAACGCCCGCTATGCTTCCATATACCTTTGAAAACCTAGCAAAATTGTTGATATAGATATTAAAAAGCTTAGACGTTAAAACCCATACAATCGCTGTGCAAAAGGCACCGGGAAGAAGTTTTCTTTTCGCTATTGTCTTTTGCGCCGCGATTCTGTATATTAAAAGAATAATCAACGTCAAAACTACAATGAATATAATGTATTTTAAAATTTCGGCAATAAAGGACAAATCCGTGGAAAAATTCATAAACCCCAAGAGATAGTTATATATTATGTCAGAAAAAATCAGTGCCAGAAGAGAAAGCAATATTGACAAGGTTAAAAGAAAGACAAGCCCCAGACTGATTAGTTGTATTTGAAAAAAATTTCTGGTATCCTTTCTTCCGTGGGCTTTATTTATGCCGTAAAGAGCCGCCCTTATGCCGGAGGAGGCGCTGTATAACGCCATTAATAAGCTTGTGGATAAAAGACCGATTGACCTTACATCAACTACTTCTCTTACAAAGCCCGACAATAAATCCACCACCTGATCAGGCAAAAAAAGCAACGCGTGCTCTAAAATTTCCTGTGAATTAAGCTCTAAAAAGCCTATGACAGAAAATAAAAATATTACAAAAGGAAATACAGACAGCAAAATCTTAAAGGATAGTTCAGCAGCAATTGACATGAGCTGTTTTTCATTAACTTCCTTTATCAATCGGATAACGAATTTTGTTGCTTTTTTTATAAACCTCAGAAAATCGCCTCCCTGATAGTTGTTGTTGTAACCCCGGCACTTAAAAGCCGTAAATCGGCTTTTAAGGCCACCCCTAAAAAAGGGGTTACGGCGGCAAAATTAATGTCACATTTTAATTGCCGCCGTAATAGGAGAATGTATGTTAAAAAAAGCGGATTATTTTCTCATTATATTTCTTTCATTTATAGCAATATTTCTATTTTTTTTATTCAGACCCGGGATGGCTTCTTCAACCTGCACTGTTTGGGCAAATGGGCGCATTTATGGAACATATGCCCTTGACATCCCAAAAGAAATCACAATAGAATCAGAGTACGGAACTAACACCATTATGATAGAAGAAGGCTCTGTTTTTATGAAGGAAGCGGACTGTCCCGATAAATATTGCCTGTTCAATAACCCCATAAAAAATTCCGGGGAAGTAATCGTTTGCCTGCCTAATAAAATCGTTTTGAGAATTGAAAAAGATGAGGAACCATACTATGACGCCATCACAGAATAATAAAACCGAGAATATAGCATATTTGGGGATTTTTACCGCTCTTTGTATCGTTATCTCCTATATTGAGCGGCTCATACCCCCGCCTATCCCTATACCCGGCATTAAACTGGGTCTAAGTAACGTGGTTGTTCTGATTGTGATGTATAATTATGGCTCAAAGCCGTCCTTTTTTATTTCAGTAGTCAGGATACTAACAGTTGCGCTGCTGTTTTCGGGCATTTCTGGCCTTATTTACAGCCTTTCAGGCGGACTTTTGAGTTTTTTTACTATGGTATTCCTTAAAAGAATGAAAATATTCAGCGTATGCGGCGTCAGCATAGCGGGAGGTGTCTTCCATAATCTTGGGCAAATTTTAGCCGCCTGTCTTATTATGGAAAACATATATTTGTTATATTTTTTTCCCGCTCTCATTATTTCAGGAATGATTATGGGGTTCATAACAGGCGCGGCTGCGCATGTTACGCTAAATCACCTAAAACGCCTTAAATTTAATAAATAAAACGGTTTATATCATCTTTGTCTATGCCGGGATGCAGAGCCATATTTATTGAGTTTGCGATAATATTTGACAGCATTTCAATAACGGAATCAACATCTTTCGGTGTTACGAACATATTGCCGGTGTATGGGTCAAGAACATTTTTTATCATGCTGTATTTTTCTTCTTCTTCAAGATTTTTAAGCATGTTATAAAATTCTGATCCTTCATCAATCTCCTTTATCATGGAATCAAGCATTAAATCCAGCGTGTCGTTTACTAGCGTAGCCGCATCCACAACGGTGGGAACGCCAATAGCAATTACATCAACGCCGAGATTTTCTTTATTTAATTGCTTCCGCTTATTCCCCATGCCTGCGCCGGGACTTATTCCCTCGTCGGATATCTGAATTGCTGCGTTTACCCTGTTTGCACAGCGGGCAGCCAGCGCGTCTATAGCTATAACTAAATCGGGCTTTATGTGATCCACAATGCCCTGAATGACCTCTGCAGTCTCGATACCTGTTATGCCCATAACCCCTGGAGAAATGGCTGAAACTATGCGGGTTTTTCCTTTTAATTCATCAGGCAGAACATCTCTCATCTCTCTCGTAACCAAAATTTTTGAAACAACCTTAGGTCCTAGAGAGTCTGGAGTTATATTCCAGTTCCCAAGCCCAGCAACTAGAATCAGTGCGTCCTTTTTCATTTTTTTTAGGCTCACTATTTTGTCTGCCAAAATTTTTATAATTTCTTCGTGGGCAAAGACGTTGTTTTCCTTCATGGTATTGGATTCGATTGTAATATATTTGCCCTTTGGTCTTCCCATTATTTTTTCGCCTTCAGAATTTTTTATTTCAACAGTGGTAACTTTTATGCCATATTCGGAATGGGTCTCTGTCATCATATCGACGCCGCGGTGAGACAGGCTCTCATCCTTT
>CAYLSP010000080.1:0-6766 GCA_964385935.1 uncultured Defluviitaleaceae bacterium | reverse complement strand
CACAAAAAACTATATAACCGATTTAGTAAAAAACATGAGATTCTTGTAGGGGCGAACTGTTCGCCCGCAACCAAACCTTACATATCTTCAGATGTGTAAGGTTTTTGTTTTGAAAAAAGTTCTTTTCCAATTAGGACATGAATAAACTACTAAAAACTAAAGAGGTGAGAAAATGAACGCAAGGGACAAACACAAGTTTTTAACATATTTTAGTAAAAGCTTGAAAACGGCTCTGGAAACCATTCCTGTTGATATATGGAACTCTATGACAGAAATCAGAATCAGGAGGGACAAGCCGCTTATAATCCGAGCCGGAACTGTTGATTATTTTGTAGCGTTAAAAAGAGCTGACGGTGCGGTAAATTCTGACACGGCCTACTATCCCAGTGAAGAAGACGTAAACGAAACCTTTTCAAAAATGTGTGACTATTCCCCATATGCCTTTGAGGATGAAATAAAAAATGGATTTATTACCCTTTTTTCGGGGCACAGAGTTGGTATTTGCGGACAAGCCGTTATCGACAACGGAAAAATAAGGACAATCAAGCATATTGCTTCCCTGAACATAAGGATTTCAAGAGAGATTTTTGGGGCGTGCAAGCCAATTATAGATAAAATAGCTGAGCCCGCCCCAAAAAGCACTTTGATTATATCGCCGCCGGGCATGGGAAAAACCACGCTTCTGAGGGATATAATCAGGCAATTGAGCGATAAGGGTTATAATGTTGCCGTTGCGGACGAGCGTTCCGAATTGGGAGCCTGTTATATGGGTGCCAGCCAGAAAAATATGGGATTCAGAACAGATGTGCTTGACGGCTGCCCGAAATCAGAGGGAATGTTACTGCTACTTCGCTCAATGTCGCCACAGGTAATCGCCGTTGACGAAATTGGACGACCTGAGGATATAGAAGCTCTTCTTTATATAATGAGTTGCGGAGTTCCTGTTTTTGCCACAATTCACGGAGGCGGGTTGCCTGATATAAAGAAGAAACCGGGGCTTGAAAATATCTTCGGGCATTTTGAGCGGTATGTCCTTTTGGGAAACAGACCGGGGAATATTTTAGGGGTTTACGACGAAAGTTTCTGTGAGGTGGAATAAATGGATGTTATTAAGATTACGGCATTTCTAATTATACTCATTTCAACCTCACTAATGGGCGCGTTTCTTGGAAATAGAGAAAAATCCAGAATAAATGACTTGGACGAGCTTAAAAAATCCCTTGAAATATTAATTTCAGAAATAACTTTTGCGTCGTCGGCTTTGCCCAGTGCTTTAATAAATGTATCAAAACAATCAAACCAAAAATTCAAGCATTTTTTTACATATTTAGGAAAGAGCCTCAGTGATAGACAGGACGTTGAAGCGGCTTGGCTTAATGCTTGCAAAAACAAGCTTAACGCAACATCTTTAGCCAATGAAGACAGGGAAAAGCTGAAAATTCTTGCTTCATCGCTGAGCGGCTTTGACAAATCCCTTTTAGTTAGAAGCATAAGCATAATGACAGATTATATCGACAGCAAAAAAGCGGAGCTTTCAAAAGAAGCTGAAAAATCAGGGAAGCTTTTCCGCAGTCTTGGAATTTTATCAGGCTTACTTATTATCGTAATTTTTATATAGGGGGAGCAAGTTATGGAAATAACCATAGTTTTCCAAATAGCAGCGGTAGGGATTTTAGTTGCCGTTCTGAATCAGGTTTTAATTCGAGCCGGAAGAGAAGAGCAGGCAATGATGACCACATTGGCAGGGCTGGTAGTCGTACTTTTCTGGGTTATTCAATATATAAGCGATTTGTTCAACACAGTTCAAACGCTTTTTAAGTTGTAAACTAAGAGGTATTTATATGATATATAAAATCGTTTTAATCGGAATCGTTTCCACGATTTTAGTTGTTTCCATTAAAAAGGACGCGCCGGTTATTTCAACCCTTCTTACAATCGCCGCAAGTGTCCTAATCTTTTTATTGGTTTTGCCTTGGCTTTCAACGGTCGTTGAGCTTCTTGAGGACATGCCTGTAATGTCGTCTTTTAATGTCCCCTATGTGGAAACGGTTATGAAAATTATCGGGATTTCCTACATATGCGAATTCGGCTCACAAATTTGTATTGACGCGGGAGAAAGTTCTATTGCGTCAAAAATAGATTTAGCCGGAAAAATAGTCATTATGGGAATCTCTACGCCAATTATTCTGACGCTTATGAACCAGATCGGGAGTTTAGGACTGTAGGGGCGAACTGTGTTCGCCCGCCACCCAAATCAGGAGGCACAAATGAGAAAAATCAAATTTATACTTACCCTATTTTTTATATTCATAACGACTGTTACTGTCTCAGGTATGGAAGAACTACCCGGCCTTGATGTTTCAAAAATTTCAGGCGTAATAGAGCGGACCGAAACAGGAAATCATCTGGATTTTTCAGATCTTTTTCAAAAAGCGGTGTCGGGAGAAGTCAACCTTTCGCCCCAAAGTATTATTGATATAATATCTGAGCTTTTCTTTTCAGAAATAGGCTCTCTTTTATCAATCATGAGAACAATGATAATAATTGCTGTTCTGTCGGCGTTGTTTAAAGCTCTTTCCGCTTCTTTTTCCCAAAAAGCAGTTGTTGAGATGGGGTTCTATATTAATTTTATCGTTGTTGTGGCATTGCTTCTAAGCTCTTTTAGCACATGCGTCGGCATAATGCAAAGCCTTGTGGACAATTTATGCAACATAATGGAGGCGGCAGTTCCTCTTATTACGGCTCTGATGATGATGAACGGGCAAATCAAAGGAGCGTATACCTTTGCCCCGCTCA
The DNA here is from genome assembly GCA_964385935.1 of uncultured Defluviitaleaceae bacterium. Classification (GTDB taxonomy): domain Bacteria; phylum Bacillota; class Clostridia; order Lachnospirales; family WRAX01; genus CAYLSP01. The sequence goes on along the minus strand of CAYLSP010000080.1, from coordinate 3,970 downwards.
TTTTATACATGGTTAATCTCATAACCCATTTAATGAGAGACTTTTTCTCGCCCTGCATCATAGCCGGAGCAGTATTAAGTATAGCCAACTGTATATCAGAAAGGGAGTTGTTGACTAAGCTTTGCGACCTTGTGAAAAACTCGTTGAGTTATTTATTAAAGGGAGTTGCCGCCATTTTCATAGGGGTTGTTTCTCTTCAAGGTCTCAGCGCGCCAATTGTTAATAACGCCTTGACTAAATCAGCCAAATACGCCTTTAACGCCGTTCCTGTGGTTGGTTCAACTCTTAAAGGAGTAGTTGATACAATGTCGGCTTGGACAGGCGCTCTTAGAAGCGGCTTTCTTGTGGCAATTGTCATTGCAATAACGGTTCTTGCAGCCATACCACTTATAAAAATAGCCGCCTTTATATTCGTTTATAAGCTGACCGCCGGCATAATTCAACCGATTTGTGACGAGAGAATCGTTAAGGCTGTGGACGGAGTTGGAAGTTACGCGGCAATTGTTTTAGGCGCAGCGGCTTTAACGGTCATCATGCTGATTTTCACTTCAATAATAATGCTTTCAATTTAAAAAAGCAGGAGGAATGGTGATGATTCAGTCCATTGCCGAATATATAAAAAATATAGCCTTGTTCCTGATTTTTATGACTTTAGTGGCGGCAGTTACGCCAAAAAGCAAATATAAAGAATATGTGTCATTAGTTCTTGGGCTTATTTTCATTTTTATTGCGCTGTCTCCTGTAAAGGCGCTTTTAGAAGCCGGAAACGGAAGAGATTTTGCCCTTGAACTGCAAAAAGGCATAATGATTAAGGAAAGGGATTATTATTCAGAAGAACAAAGAGCCGAAGCACTTGAAACCTACAGAACACAACTATGCGGACAAACCGAAAATTTAGTGGCGGCTTTGGGTTACTCAGCTAAAGTCAACATTGAACTTTATGATGATGAGCGTTTCGGGGAAATCAACAGGATTTATTTAAACTTAACTAAAAAAGAGGCAGAGCCTACAAGGATTCCTATCATAAGAATCGAGGAAGTTAAAATCTCAAAAAATACCCCGGAATCAGAGGAACAAAGCAGCGAAGCAAGCCCCGAAGAAGAAAAAATAAAAAAAGCAGTTTCAGACTTCTATAATGTCCCTACTGATAATATATATATAATCATACAAAATACATAAGCATTTAAAATACATGATTATGGAGGGGAACAAATGAATGAAATTTGACTTTAAGGCCATGGACAAAAAGACGGCTGTACGGCTTGGGGTCATGTTTGTAGCCGGAATATTGCTTCTTATTCTAAGCGGTATCTTAGGCGGTGTTAAACCACGAGAAACGGCAGATAGACAAACAGCATCCTTCACTGCGGCAGAAACCGTCCTGTCAGACATATCCTCACAGTCAGCCCTGTCTGCTGAATCATATGAGGAAAGGCTTGAAAAGAAACTGGAGGAAACTCTTTCATATGTCTATGGAGCGGGGAAAGTAAAGGCGTTAGTAACCGTTTCATACGGCAAGGAGAAAATTTTGGCCACCAGTGAAAAGAACGAATTTTCGCAGCTTACCGAAGATGACGGAGGAGGGGGCACGCGGGAAAGCATGACACAAAAAACAGAAAGCCAAACCATTTTGGTTAAACAGAAGGACGGCGGCGAATCGCCGTTAATTCTGAAAGAAATTGAGCCAAAGATAGAAGGCGTTGTCATTATCGCGGAAGGAGGGGGAGACATAACCGTCAAGGACGCGCTAACAAGGGCAGTTCAGGCCGCGTATAATGTGGAGGCCCACAAAATATCGATATTAAAAATGAAATGAGGAGGATTATATGTTCAAAATAAAAAGAAATCAAATAATTATTTCGGCTCTTATTGTTATGATAGTGGTGGCCGGCTATTTAAATTATATAGACCAGTCGTCCTTAAATAAAAACGACGCGGCATCTGATATACTTTTAAACGAGTCAGGGGAAGTTTCTGCCCTTATTCTTGATGATGTTTCAGGCACAGGAAACCCAATCCAGGTTGTGGGCGCAAACACAGATATAGTTGAAGACGATATAGGCATTGCCCTTACATATGACGAAACAGTTCCCGCCAGCAGCGAGACAGACAGAAATGTGACAGATGCGGGAGTGGCTGTTTTTGTCAATTCAACTTCGGACTCATCGTTCTTCGTTCAGGCAAAACTTGAACGGGAGCAGGCTGTTGCAAAGCAAAAAGAAGTTCTCACAGAACTGATTAATATGGAAACAGTAGAAGCGGCTCAAAAAGCTGAATGTGCCAATGAAATGCTTGCCATCCAACAAAGGATCGCAAAAGAGTCCGCTACAGAGGCCATGATAGAGTCCAAAGGCTTCTCAGAAGCTTATGTAAGGATTGACGACAACACAGTGGACGTTGTAGTCAGTAAATCAGTTTTATCAGATGCAGAAATTGCCCAGATAGAGGACATTGTAAAACGGAAAACTGGCATTGCAGTTGAAAATATCAGAATATCATCATTAAAACAACAGTAATAATCAGAGCCGCGTTAGCGGCTCTAAGATTGTAAAATACGGTCTCTTGGGTTTTAGGAGGCCGAATTTTATTTAGTTTTAAATAAATAAAAATAGGCTGTTGACAACTGTCGACAGCCTAGAACCGTAATAAATACGGTCTTTCGCTACATTTAATTAGAACAATTTTTGCAGCATTTAACCTTTCCTTCTCCCTGAGATTTCTCCCAAAGAAGTTTAACGCCTGTTCTTGAACATGCGGGGCAGGTTCCTCTCCAGCCTAAGGTTGTCTTAATATTTCTTCCTCTTTTTGCTTTAGCCATTTACTACACTCCATTTCAGTATAATTAACAAATTAATTCTACCACATGTTAAGAATATAAGCAACTTTTTTTATTTCCTTGATAGGGATTTTAAACAGCACATTTAAAGACGAACGCAATAAGATTGTGGTCATGGGTGTGTCATGCGTAGGTTTTGTGCTTGCCACCATCTATATGCTTACACTTCCGTTGCCTACGGGTTTTGATCTGCTTATGTACATATTCGGGTAGTGAGGTTGCTAACAAAGCTGAGTTGCATATATTGCGTCTCAGCTTTTTTGAATGCCAGAGTACAGCAATTTAACGTTGATTTTGAACTGACTATAATATATAATTACTTTTTAAGGAAATTAGGATAAATATTCGGCTATAATAACAGGTGATTTTATGAGAGACGACAGACGCAGGCCGCAAAGCCGTCCGTCCCATCCCCCCCAAAGAACCAGAACATCTACTTCCTCAAAGCGCGCCCCCACAAAAAGGCTTCGCTTTGGTGTGCCGGGAAAAGTCAACCGAAAAATAAATAACGGAGGAATTTTGGCAGGGTTTATGCTGTTTTTTCTCTTGATTTATATAGGCGGATTTGTTTATACCTATGTTAGCAAGGAGAAGATTGTTGAGGGTCAGATAGTTTATGGCAGCATAGAGGATCCTTCTGTAACAAACGCCATTATTGTGCGGGAGGAAAAAGTCTATCAAAGCCCCATTTCAGGCTCTGTTAGCTTTACTGTAAATCATGGCGAAAAAGTTAGAAAGGGCGCTGTTGTCTGTAATATTTCGGACAGGGAAAAGACTAGGGTTATTGAAGACAATCTGGCTGAGGTTAACGCTTCTATTTTAAAAATGCAGGAAAATGCGGATTATTTTTTCAAGGATGATATAATAAGGGCAAATGAAGTCATTAGGCGGATTTGTGAGGATGCAGCCTTTGATTTTACAGGCTTGGATATGAATAAACTCTATATGGCAAGAGATAAGATTCAGGAGAACCTGAACTTTAGAAACCAAATGCTTCTTTCTGTTGAAGTAGGAGGAACTCAGAGTTATATTCAAGAAAGAAGTATTTATGAAAGCCAGCTAAATTCCCTGTTAACGCCCATAGCCGCTGAGGAAATCGGAATTGTCAGCTATATTTTAGACGGCATGGAGGGT
>CAYLSP010000079.1:0-6769 GCA_964385935.1 uncultured Defluviitaleaceae bacterium | reverse complement strand
TAAACTAAAAGCCCTATTAAATAGAAGTATTATTGTGCTTTAAAGCTTGCGCATTCTGTGTCCTTTGTATTTTTTGCATCACCCATGGAATTGCTTTGACCAACCTGGATGGAATTGAGAGTGCAGTATTGCTGCTTATCATGATACTGACAGCTTTCTACGCTGCATCTGATATCTGAGTTATTCAAAATTAACACCCCTTTTGAAATTGTTATTTACACATGCATAATATAACCCGATTGCTTGAAAGTAATGCATTAAATTAAAATTTTATGTTGCAAATTATAATAAAATCAAATAAAATAAAACTAATTATACAAAATTTACAAGGAGGATGTTTTATGTATAGGAAAATACGCGTTGTTGCTTTCGCTTTGCTTTTTACTCTGGGCATGAATTCTATGGCGTTTGCGCAATCTTTCAGTGATGTTCCAAGTTCACATTGGGCTTATCAATATGTTGACAGGATATCAGATTTGGGATTAATGGTGGGGGATATGTCGGGAAAATTCAGACCTGACGACTATATAAGTAAGTTTGAAACGGCTAAAGTTCTTGCTAGAATGGCCGGATATAAATTTACAGACCCTACTGCTGAAGAGAAGCAGTATTTTGACCAATGCTATGAATTACATAAATCATACTTAAATCTGTATGCGTCTAAATTTAAAAAATGGATTAGTACCTCAGACAGAGAAATCGCGTTTTTGATTGAAAAGGGAATTCTTACTGATGACGACTTGAATCTGTTTGTCATTATTAACAGCGCTAACGAAGAAAAAGTAACTGCCTTAACAAGACAGGAAGCGGCGGTATTTTTAGTTAGACTTATGGGAAAAGCCGGTGAACTCCCATCTTCAAATTCGGGTACTCTGTTCGCTGACGATTCCACAATTGCTTCTGCAAATAAACCATTTGTCTACTATTTAAGGTCCAAAGGCATTTTATCAGGAGACACCGCAAATAATTTCAAACCAAAGGATGCAATCACAAGAGCGGCAATGGCGGTTCTTATTGATAAAGTTTACACTCAGATGAATGGCGGCTCTGTTGGACAAACACCTAATACAAATAACCCATCCTCAGGGAACCAGACTCTCTCAGGCACAATTTCAAAGCTCTATCCTCAGCTTAAAGCCATTCAGGTATCTTCAAGTGACAGCTTTAATAACAAGATTCTTATGACCTCATCAGATGCCATAATTACTATAAATGGAGAGGCTAAGACATACACTGATCTCAAAGAAAACATGACAGTTTCATGTACTGTTTCAAATAACCAGCTCATTTCCGTTGCGGCAACTACATCGGGCACTGTAACACCGCCGTCTCAGCCGGATTCAACGGGAACATACTATGTAATTGAGGGAACTGTTCAGTCAATAAAAACTGAATATTCCGTTAACTATCTTGATATTGAAGTTACCATGCTTAACCCAAGAGGGCAGGTTTATGCCGAAACCCGGACATTCAGTCTTTCTCCTAACTGTGAAATTACGAAAAATAACTCTAAGAGCAGTTTTGCGTCGATTGCAAAATCAGATATTGTTAAAGCAGAATATTCAGGCAGCGTTATTTATAAGCTTGCCGTTGAAGAAAAATATAAAGAAGTTGAAGGTAAGCTTATAGAGAAGAAATTCTCAACCGCCATGAATTCTGCTTACTTAGTGGTTGAAGATTCAAAGGCTAACAAATATGAATTCAGAGTAACAAACAGTTCAAGGCTTACAAGAAAAGGCGTTGGCGAAGTAAGCTGGAACGAATTCAGAGTCGGTGACGCAATGTATATTGAAGCGGAATATGATACAATTCTGTCCGCTTCAGGCACAGGAACAAAGAGCACAAAAGAAGTGACCGTATCTTCAATATTTATTTCTAAAAACGAAAATTATATTAACGCGGCTGACTCTAACGGAAACATTGAAAAATATATGATAATTCCCACAGGCGTGGATGTTTATTCATTAAGAATCGGAAGCCTTTTGAAGTTAACTCTTGACAGTAAGGAAATACAATCTATCAGGGTTCTTGAAAATGGTCAAAGTGATACATATTCAGGAACTATTAAGACTATTACAAGGAAAGAGTTCTCTATTACAGACTATCAGGGATTTTCTAAAGAATTCTCCTATGACGAAAACACCCTTGTTTATAACTCTTCAGGTCAAAAGCTTTCTGTATCAAAATTAGATACCACACAACAGGTTTTCATCATAACATCTGGGTCGAACTCTAACTATGCTAAATCGATTACTATTCTTCAATAATAACGTCACTTGTTAATCAATATCGGAGGTGGCATAAATGTCCGGTAGGCCAGGCGATCGCAGAAGAACAAATATGCCCTCACGCCGCGCTTCAAGACGCGAAAGGAATAACAGAAAAAAGAATAAGTTTACTTATGAGGATTTCCAGACCATTATCTCAGGAATCGCTTATGACATAAAATCTTTTATATCTGATGCGAGAACAGGGAATTTAAGTCGTCTGCATCCAGGAGAACGTAAACGGAAAATCAGAGTTGTTTCAATTACATTATGCTTCTTTGCGGCAATACTCTTTTTGACCGTTTACGGAATCGTCTGGTCCTTCACTAATAAAAACGCCCAAAACGTCTATCTCAATGGGGAACTTATAGGGGTCATTGATGGACTTGCAGTAACCGCTGAGGACATATACGATACGGCTCTTGCGAAATTAAAGGCGGACTTTGACGAAGGAGTTGTGTTGAAGGTGTCGGGTGACGTGACTACTGAGCCGGTTCATGCCTCTAAGGGCGAAACTTCTGTATTCGATTATATTGCCACCGAAGTCTGTAAGAAGTTTACATATGAAGTGCAAGCAGCAGTCATATATGTAGATGCAAAAAAGATGGCTATTGTGGAAAGCGAAGAAAAAGCAAATGTTATTCTGGAAAATATAAAGAGTGAGTTATTGCAGAACGGTATAAATATTGTTAAATCAGAGTTTGTTGAGTTTGTTGAGGTTAAACTTGAATTTGTGGATAAATCCGATATTATTCCCATTGAAGAGGCAAGGGATATTTTAACCGTCGAAACAGATGTTGAAAAATCCTATACCGTTGCTCAGGGGGATAATTTATACTTAATTGCCGAAAACGCAAATATGTCATTTAAAAGCCTGCTTGCAATAAACCCGGATATTGATCCCGCTATTCCTTTGCAAATCGGCCAGAAAATTATTCTTCATGTCCCTAAGCCTCTTATATCTGTGAAGACTACTGAGGAAAGAACTTACTACGATATAATTCCGAAAAAAACCGAGTATAAACAGAACCCCAACATGCCAAAGAGTTACTCAAAGGTGATTCAACAGGGGAAAGACGGTCAATCGGAAGTAACTGCTGAGATATATCGGGTTAATGGCTTTGAAGAAGGCGAGAGAAAGATTATAAACGAAAGGGTTATAATCGAACCAATAACAGAAATTATTGAAGTGGGGAAAAAGTGATACGCGTTATTTGAACAAGGAAAAACGGCTCGCTCGTGAACTAGCTTATATATTTATTGTAAACTCAAAAATCATGATCCTAAAGGGTCATGGTTTTTTAACTTGATTAATTCCTATAACCCCGCCGACTAAAACTTGCCTTACAACTTTTAGTAGACAAAAAAGTTGTAAGGTTACCGCAATATTGAAAGAGGAAGTGTCTTAATGGAACGAAAGAAATTCTCAGAGGTATTTTCGTCCATTAAATTTTCAGAGGACGTATTAAACGCCTTAGCCGAGAGTCTTATATCAGGTATAAAAATTCAAGAGGATGATGGCTCTATGGCTATTAATCTTGTCATATCAAAAATTATTGATGAGATATACATAGAAAAGTTTAAAGAAGAGTTTCTTTTGGGGCATCCTTTTATAAAGGAATTGACGGTAAGTCATAGATATTCTTTGAACGGAAATGAAGCGGATATTTTATCGGAATATTGGGACAATCTTCTACTTCATGTAGGTTATAAAAGTCAACTCTGTAAGCGGCTTCTGGCAGTCTCAAAATGGAGTTTTTCAGATGGAGAACTGAAAATTGAAACGATAAAAGGCGGCGGATTTTTAATAAAAAGATACGGAATAGACAGGGAGATTAAAGACCTCTTAATATCACGGCTGTCAATTGACGCGGCTATTAAAATAACCGACAATGCCATTGGCAAATCCAGTGAAGAAAAAAAAGAAGTTATGGAAAGCGCAATAAAGCAAGCTGTGAAGGAGTCGGCAGAAACCGTTCCTGCCCCGAATGAATTTACCGCTAAAAAAGCCTATCCCAATAATCCTAAAGGCGAAAAATTCGAGGGAAAAAGAAAATCTAAGACGAAGAGAACGGAAAACCTTACAGGCGTAACTTCACGTCTGTCTGACAATATCGAACAGGGGGACGAAATTTTCTTTCAAGGAGTTATTTTTAGTTATGAAATTAAAGAAGCCAAAACAGGCACGCTTATAGTGTTCTTTGATGTTACGGACTATTCTGAATCCATTACCGTTAAGTTTTTTGCGTCAAAGGAATATTTTGAAAAGGATTTCAAGGATTTAATAAAAGCGGGTGAGTCTGTAAAAGTTTTGGGTGAAGTGGTGTTAGACGAATTTTCAAAAGAAGTTCTTGTTATGGCTAAAGAAATATCAAAGGGCGAGCCTTTGGAAAACTCAGAGAGAATGGATTTAGCCGAAGAAAAGCGGGTTGAACTTCATCTTCACTCAAACATGAGCCAGATGGATGCAATTAACCCGGTAACGGATTATATTAAGACTGCCGCAAAATGGGGGCATAAAGCCATAGCTATAACTGACCACGGCGTTGTACAGGCTTATCCAGAGGCGATGAACGCCGCTAAAAAGCACGGTATAAAGGTTATTTATGGGCTTGAAGCCTATCTTGTTAATGACCTAGATTCGATTGTTCAATTGCCCTATGAAAAAAAACTTAAAGATTCTGAGTATGTGGTTTTTGACGTGGAAACAACGGGGCTTAAAAAAGATTCATGTACTATAATTGAAATAGGTGCAGTAAAAATAAAAGGCGGCACTATAACAGAAAGTTTTTCCGCCCTCATAAATCCAAAAATGTCCATACCGAAAGAAATTGTGGAGCTGACAGGGATAACCGATGATATGGTACGGAACAAACCGGCTATTGATGAGATTTTGCCTGAATTTATTAAATTTATTGGGGATAGCGTTTTAGTAGCTCACAATGCCCCATTTGATATAGGTTTTCTTACAAACGAGAGCAAAAAATTGGGGTTTAGCCTAAAAAATACAGTCCTGTGTACTTTGGCTCTGTCCAGGGTTATTTTTCCTGAATTAAAGCGTCATAAGCTGAATGTATTGGCGGAACATCTGGGGGTGTCTCTTGAAAACCATCACAGAGCAGTAGACGACGCTAAGGCCACGGCAGAAATTTTTATTAAGTGTATAGAAATTTTGGATGAAAAGGGAATTGTTTATTTAAAGGATATAAACTTATTGTCCGCCGGATCTGAAAACGTAAAGAAGCTTACTTCTTATCATGCTATAATTCTTGCAAAGAATTTAGTCGGGCTGAAAAACTTATATAAGCTTGTGTCGGATTCACATATAAATTATTTTTATAAGCGTCCCAGAATACCAAAGAGCGAAATTATAAAGAACAGGGAAGGGCTTATTTTGGGCGCGGCCTGCGAGGCAGGGGAATTTTATCAGGCCGTTCTAAACGGACAGCCCAAAGAGGTTATTGACGAGTTGGCGGCATTTTATGATTATTTTGAAATACAGCCCTGCGAAAATAACATGTTTATGGTAAGAAACAATACTGTTTCATCTGTTTCTGCTCTTGAAGAAATCAATAAAAAAATAGTTAATTATGGAGAAGTTTATAAAAAACCTGTGGCGGCAACCTGTGACGTGCATTTTTTGAACCAGGAATCCGAAATTTACCGAAAGATAATATTAGCAGGAGAGGGCTTTAAAGACACTGACCATCCTCTGCCCCTTTATCTAAGAACCACTGAGGAAATGCTTGAAAAGTTCTCATATCTTGGGAAAGAAAAGGCATATGAGGTTGTAATCGCAAATACAAATTTAATAGCCGATTCCTGCGAGGATATAAAGCCCATTCCAAATGGGACTTATCCGCCCGAAATAGAAGGCTCTGAAGAAAAAATAAAAGAGATTACCATGGACATGGCGAAAAAAGTCTATGGAGACCCATTGCCAAAAACTGTTATAGAGAGGCTTGAGCGGGAGCTTAACTCGATTATTAAAAACGGCTTTTCTGTTATGTATATAATCGCTCAAAAGCTTGTTTCAAAGTCCATGGAAGACGGATATTTAGTAGGTTCGAGAGGTTCTGTGGGTTCGTCATTAGTTGCAACAATGGCGGGAATCACAGAAGTAAATCCTTTGCCGCCCCATTATTACTGCCCAAAATGTCAATACTCCGACTTTGATTCTGAGCTTGTAAAGGGATATTCGGCCGGAGCAGGTTATGATATGCCGGACAAGGCTTGCCCTAATTGTCAAACGCCCCTTAAAAAAGACGGTCACAACATCCCGTTTGAAACATTTTTGGGATTTGACGGTGACAAGGAACCCGATATTGACTTGAATTTTTCAGGAGAATATCAAGCAAAGGCTCATGCCTATACAGAAGAATTATTCGGAAAGGGTTATGTCTTTAAGGCCGGGACAATAGGCACTTTGGCGGATAAAACCGCCTTTGGATACGTCTCAAAATATTTTGAAGAAAAAGGGATTATCAAGAGAAAGGCTGAAA
>CAYLSP010000078.1:0-6852 GCA_964385935.1 uncultured Defluviitaleaceae bacterium | reverse complement strand
TTAATAACGAGAGGCTTGGAAATGTTGTTGCGGCTCTTGACGTTCAACAGCCAATCGGCGCTATTTTATACGTTATCTTGATTTTCTGCTTCACATTCTTCTATACATCTTTCGCCATTAACCCCATTGAAATGGCTCAAAACTTAAAGAACAGCCAGGGAACAATACCTGGTATCCGCTCAGGAAAACCGACCTCTGACTATATAGAGTTGGTTGTTCACAGACTTTCATGGATCGGCGCTGTTTATTACGTTATCCTTGCTATGATACCTGTTTGTATCCAGTGGATATTCGGTATCAAGATTGGTATCAGCGGAACAACATTATTGATCGTTGTCGGCGTTGCTCTCGAATTTGTTAAGAATATGGAGTCACAGCTTATTGAGAGACATTACAAAGGCTTCTTAGAGTCATAGAGCTGATGGCATTAGAAAAAAGCGTGATAAAGAAGGCTGGAATATGAGATTAGCGGCGTTTGGTCCTCCCGGTGCAGGGAAGGGCACACAGACAATTCGCATTGCAAAACATTTTAAAATAGCGCATATTTCAACAGGGGACTTGTTAAGAGAGCAGATTAGATTAAAAACCCCTTTAGGAATTTCTATTCAAGAAGCCATGAACAATGGCCGTCTGGTTTCTGACGAAATTGTTACGAATATGGTTATTTCTCTTTTTCATGATTTTGATAAGTCAGGATTTATATTCGACGGTTTTCCAAGGAATCTCAATCAGGCAGAAGCCTTTGACGAATACCTGAAAAAATTAGGAATTGGTCTTGACAAAGTAATTACTATTGACGTCCCCGACGAGGTTATAATCGGCAGAATATCAGGGCGGCTTACTTGCCCTGATTGCGGGAGAACGTTCCATATTAAATATTCACTTCCTGAAAAAGAGGGGATTTGTGACGAATGCGGCGCGTCTCTTATTCACAGAAAAGACGACAGTGCCGAATCCGTCGGGAACAGACTAAAGGCCTATCATGAGGCCATGCAGCCTGTTTTAGAATTTTATAAGAAGCAGGGCATACTTGAGATTGTGGACGGCAACGGAAACATTGATGAAATCACTGAGAGGATTTTAGCTTTGTTTAAGGTTTAACCGGGGGTGTAATTATGGCAATCATTATAAAAAATTCTAAAGAAATTGAGCTGATGAGAGCCGCCTGCGCTATTGTGGGCGAAACCCTCGCTTATATCGAAACGAAAATTGAGCCAGACATCTCAACAGGTCAGCTTGATAAACTTGCCAGAGATTTTATTTTAAGCAAAAATGCTGTGCCGACTTTTAAGGGCTACAGGGGCTACCCCGGGAACATCTGTATTTCTCTGAACGAAGAGGTTATACACGGCATACCCGGTATAAGGCGGCTTAAAAATGGCGATATTGTAAGTATTGATATCGGAGCTACGTATGAAGGTTTTATCGGTGATGCCGCCAGAACCTTCATATGCGGTGACGTTTCTGAGGATATTAAAAAACTGGTTCGCGTAACCAAAGAAAGTTTTTTTGAAGGCATAAAGTTTGCTAAGGCCGGTCTTCACCTCTATCAGATTTCGGCGGCCGTTCAAAAACATGTTGAGGATAACGGTCTATCCGTTGTCAAAGAGTTTGTGGGGCATGGTGTTGGAAGAAAGCTTCATGAGGCGCCTGAAATTCCAAACTATAAAATGCCTTCAAGAGGCCCTCGCTTATCCGCCGGAATGACCCTTGCCATAGAGCCCATGGTTAATCTCGGGGGTTCTGAGGTTATTGTGCAAGATGATGAATGGACGGTTGTTACCAAAGACGGAAAATATTCGTCCCATTATGAGAACACGATTCTAATTACTGAGGGTGAGCCTGAAATTTTAACGCTTTAGGAGTGATTCTGTGTTTTCACTGGGTCAGATAGTTATTTCAAAATCCGGCAGAGACGTTGGAAGAATGTTTATTGTTACGGGCGTTTGTTCTGATTATTTGTATTTGGTTGACGGGGATTTGCGCAAGCTTAATAAGCCTAAGAAAAAGAAAATCAAGCATATTCAAATAGTGAATTATATAGACTTAGAAATAAAAGAAAAACTCTTAAACAATTTATATTTGATTGACGCGGATTTTCGTAAAGCCCTGTTAAAATACAAATTGAAGGAGTGAGGAGGATATCCTTTGTCAAAAAGCGACGTTATAGAAGTTGAAGGTAAAGTTTTAGAAAAGCTTCCCAATGCCATGTTCATTGTGGAGTTGGAAAACGGGCACAAAATTACCGCTCATATTTCAGGGAAGCTTAGACTTAATTACATCAGGATTATCCCGGGGGACAAAGTTTTAATCGAAATGTCACCCTATGACCTTACAAAGGGCAGGATAGTCTGGAGAGACAAATAGTCTGATTTGAGAGGAGTTTTAATCGTGAAAGTTAGACCATCGGTTAAACCAATTTGCGAAAAGTGCAAAATTATTAAAAGAAAAGGCGCTGTCCGTGTTATATGCATTAACCCAAAGCATAAACAAAGACAGGGTTAATTCTATATAAAGTTGCAATATGGCTACAGCGGCTTCAATGCCGCGGTTGGGGCAAGACCCAAATCGGCCACATATGGTTAAACAAGCGGCTGCGTTTAATTATATAATCGTTAGAAATTCTTACAGGAATTTATTTTGGAGGTGCAAGCATTAATGGCACGTATTTCAGGTGTTGACTTACCTAGAGAAAAACGGGTTGAAATAGGTCTTACTTATATTTACGGCATCGGACGTCCAAGCGCCAATAAGATTTTAGAAATCGCAGGCGTCAGCTCCGATACCAGAGTTAGAGATTTGACCGATGACGAAGTCGGAAGAATCCGTGAAGCCATTGACAAAAATTTAGTTGTTGAAGGCGAATTAAGACGTGACGTGGCAATGAATATAAAGCGTTTAATGGATATCGGCTGCTATAGAGGCATCAGGCACAGAAGAAGCCTGCCTGTCCGCGGTCAGAGAACCAAGACAAACGCCAGAACCAGAAAGGGCCCGAGAAGAACCGTTGCCAACAAGAAGAAATAACAGTAATAATTTATAGGAGGGTTTTTGTTAATGGCTAAGAAAACAGTCAAAAAAGGCACGACTAGAAGACGCAGAGAGAAGAAATTCGTTGAGCGCGGCCAGGCCCATATCCAGTCATCTTTCAATAATACCATAGTAACCATAACAGACTCAGCAGGAAACGCTCTTTCATGGGCATCCGCAGGTCAGCTTGGATTCAGAGGTTCAAGAAAATCAACTCCATATGCGGCTCAAATGGCGGCTGATACTGCTGCCGGAATCGCTAAGGAATTTGGTTTAAAATTTGTTGAAGTTTTTGTAAAGGGTCCCGGTTCAGGAAGAGAAGCTGCAATTCGCGCCCTTTCAGCCGCCGGCCTTGACGTTACTATGATTAAAGACGTGACTCCTGTTCCTCATAACGGCTGCCGTCCGCCTAAACGCAGAAGAATATGATTAAGATTAGGGAGGTTCTATAATGGCTATAAACAGACAGCCTGTGCTTAAAAGGTGCAGAAGCTTGGGAATTGAACCAGGATTTCTGGGAGTTACCAAGAAAAAATCTAAGAAAAAACCAAAAGTTAGCAATAGAAAAGTAAGCGAATATGGCAGTCAGCTTAAAGAAAAACAGAAAGCAAAGCTTATTTATAACGTCCTTGAAAAACAGTTCAAGTTAAGCTTTAGAAGAGCCGAAAAAATGAGCGGTATTACTGGTGAAAACCTTCTTGCCCTCTTAGAATTAAGACTTGATAACGTTATATATCGTCTTGGCTTTGCAAGAACCAGAAGAGAAGGACGCCAGATCGTCTCTCATAACCATGTTTCCGTTAACGGAAAGAAAGTTAACATCGCATCTTATCAGGTAAAGCCCGGGGATGTTATTGAAATCCGCGAAAAGGCTAAACAGAGCCAGAGATATAAAGACGTTCTTGATCAAACACATTCCAGAGTGGTTCCCGCATGGCTTACGGCTGACCAAGAAAACTTAAGGGGCAACGTCATCTCAATACCCACAAGAGAACAGATTGATACTCCTGTGGCTGAGACGCTTATTGTCGAGTTGTACTCAAAGTAATTGAAACTTCGGTCATCAACCTTGAGGAGGTTTTGAATACGTGTTTGAATTTGAAGAACCTCGCATAGAAGTCGCGGATATCTCCGACGATGGAAAATACGGGCGCTTTGTGGTTGAGCCCCTTGAAAGAGGCTACGGCACTACTTTGGGCAATTCACTAAGAAGAACCCTTCTGTCGTCTCTTCCCGGAGCCGCCATATCCAGTATTAAAATTGATGGTGTGTCCCACGAATTCAGCGTTATTCCGGGAGTTAAGGAAGACGTTTGCGAAATCATTTTGAACTTGAAAGGCCTTGCAATAAAAAACCATAGTCTCAGCATGGAACCTAAGACTGCCTATATTGAAATGGCTGGCGAAGGCGTTCTCAGAGCCGGTGATATTAAAGTGGACGCGGATATCGAAATACTTAATCCCGATCACCATATCGCAACCCTGTCGGGAGGCCCGGAAAGCAAGATTTATGCTGAAATTACAATTACAAAGGGAAGAGGCTATATCAGTGCCGAAAAGAACAAGAAAAACGAGCAGATAATAGGCCTTATTCCAATAGATTCACTTTATACTCCTGTTACCAGAGTCAATTTCAATGTTGAAAACACTCGTGTGGGACAGGTAACAGACTTTGACAGACTTATTTTAGAAGTCTGGACAAACGGGACAATTAAACCTGATGATGCCATTAGCCTTGGGGCAAAAATTCTTACAGAACATCTTAGCCTTTTCGTCAATCTTTCCGATAATGTGAAAAATACGGAAATAAAGATGGACAAGGGCGAAGAAAAGAAAGACAAGGTTATGGAATTGAGCATTGAAGAGCTTGATCTATCAGTCCGTTCCTATAATTGCTTAAAGCGCGCCGGTATTAATACCGTTGAAGATCTGGCTAATAAAACCGAGGAAGACATGATGAAAGTCCGCAACCTCGGAAGAAAATCGCTAGAAGAAGTGCTTAACAAATTAGCGGAATTGGGACTTTCTCTTAAACCAAGCGACGAATAATATTTAAGGAGGTTTTGTAAATGCCCGGATATAGAAAGCTTGGGCGTACATCCAGCCAGCGTAAAGCCATGCTGCGAAGCCTTACGACCCATTTGTTATACCATGGGAAAATCAAGACCACGGAAACCAGAGCGAAAGAAGTCAGAAGAATTGCTGAAAAGCTTATTACTCTTGCCGTCAAAGAAAAGGATAACTACACCGAGGTAAACGTTACCGCAAAAGTTGCCAGAAAAGACGCTCAGGGAAACCGTGTTAAAGAAGAGGTTAACGGTAAAAGAGTTACCGTATATGATTCAGTAAATAAGACTATTAAGAAAGACAATCCAACAAGATTAAACGCAAGAAGAAAAATTTTAAGCGTTTTGTATCCTGTTATGGAGTTGCCTGAAGACAAGAAAAAGAAGAAAAAAGCTAAATACGTTGACATGCCTAAAAAGATGTTTGAGGAAATCGCTCCCAAATATGCTGAAAGAAACGGCGGTTATACCAGAATGGTAAAAATCGGCCCAAGAAAAGGCGATGCAGCTGAATTAGTTATAATTGAACTTGTATAGATTTTAGCAATTATTTATAAAAAGCAGCCTTTTGGCTGTTTTTTTATTATTATTGGGTATTGCCTTTTATAAAAATACTTGTAAAATCTAGATTATAGTTTGATTATATAAAAATATTGACAAAATGCGACTTTAATTGTATTATAAATATGTAAAAATTACTAATTTGAAATTGAAGGGGATGAATAGAAATAATGAAAAAAATTGCATTATTTCTCGCAGCAGCAATGACAATTGCTACAGTAATGCCTATGAACGTGCTTGCAGCTAATACGACTAAATTGAAATACAACACGAGCGTTAACGATGGAAACACATTGTTTTTAGACCCGTCGATGCAGGTGCCTTCAAATTTGGGCGACGGAGGTTCGGCTGTTAAGGCTGACTTTGTTAATTCAGGTAATGAAATAATTATTAGTATAGATGAGAAGGATTTTGATAACGCTGACATTAGCGGCTTTGACCTTAATCTCACTAATGCTGAATGGTACTTCAAGGAAGAGGAACCGGTAACTATTACCTCGGAAGATTGGAAGGCTTTTTACGAAAAAACCGGAAATGAAAGTTTTGCGCCCACAGTAGATAAAAACGGTGATACAGTCAGCACTGAGCCTAAGGTATATTACACTAGAAATGATAAGGCTAAAATTGAAGCTCAAATAATTAAGCTTCTACAAAACTCAAATACTGCTTTAGCTCAGGGTATGCACAATGTTGCCTTGAAAGCAACTGATTCCAGCTTTTATTATGAGTTTGATCCAGCCGGATATACATATACACCATCAACGTATAACACTAATTTCATTACAAAGGAAGGTAATACATTAACTTATCGACAAATATATGAAGGTAGTATGACAGCTATCATTCCTTACACCATGACTATTAGCCAAGAATCTCCAAGCAAAGCCAGAATCATTTATGATCCTGCTGACATAAAAGATTTAATAAATAAAGGCTATGTAATCGATTATAAAATGGTCATCCCTCTTGTAACACTTTCCCATAGGGACGACGACTGTACAGTTGCAGTAAGAAACCCATTCGGCATTCCAATAGACGAAGTTACATTGCGTTACAGCGTGTTCGCCGAAGGACTGACGAATGTAAGCAGTTACCAGGTTGAAGGCTATAAGTTATTTAAACTTAATAATATCATAATTAGTGAAAGAAGACCTAATGTTATTAGACCGGGCTGGTTCTATCTGGAATGCCCAGAT
>CAYLSP010000077.1:0-6871 GCA_964385935.1 uncultured Defluviitaleaceae bacterium | reverse complement strand
GCTAGTCAAAGCCTGTGGCAGAGTTTCCGGGTCAATAAACGAATCAATAAATTTTCCTATCATGGAGTGTTCGCTAGTTCCAATAAGATAAAGGTCTTCGCCTTCAATCTTATACATCATATTCTCCATTTCAGTAAAGCTCATAACCCCGGTAACAACATTGCTTCTGATCATATAAGGCGGAATACAATAAGTAAACCCCTTGTCAATCATAAAATCCCTGGCATAACTCAAAATAGCCGAATGAAGTCTGGCAACGTCCCCTGTTAAATAATAGAATCCGTTTCCGCTGACCTTTCTGGCGCTTTCCAAATCAATACCGGCCAAACTCTCCATAATATTAACATGATAAGGAACTTCAAAGTCCGGCACAACAGGCTCGCCAAAACGCTGAACCTCAACATTTTCGCTGTCGTCTTTTCCAATAGGAACCGAATCGTCAATAATATTCGGGATAACAAGCATAATTTCCCTAATTTTTTCAGCAAGCTCAGATTCAAGCTTCTCAAGCTCAACAAGCTTTGGCTCAATAGCGGCAACCTCTGCCTTAACAGCCTCAGCCTCATCATTTTTCCCAGAAGCAAGCAATCCACCAATCCTTTTGCTTATAACCTTACGGGAATTTCTAAGAGAATCCCTCTCCGCAATAGCGTTTCTAACCCTTATATCAAGCTCCACAACTTCATCAACCAGCGCCAGCTTATTATCCTGAAACTTCTTCCTGATGTTCTCCTTAACAAGCTCAGGATTCGTCCTTATTAACCGTATATCAATCATATTTTACCTCCCAATACATCTTTATTAGAAAATATCATAATATTTGCTTTTATGCAATATCTATCGTATTATATTTGGAAAATCTGTAATTTTTATGCTCTTATTACCGATGTATATTTTAGAGAGAAGATTAGCATGGGGGAAGGGATTAAGGTGAAAATTAATAACTATAAGGAAACCATTCTACCAGATAAAACCAATAATACCGAGAAGCCGGAAGAAGCCGCCGATTTATTTTCAGAACTCTTTGAATCCTCCGAACAGGCGGCAACTGTAGAAATTTCTGACAAAATAAGAGACAAAATCGAGGAAGCTGAAAAGCTAAAAAAAGCCCTCAGAAAAATGACCGAAGATTCTAAAAAAGCGGCAGAAAACAGAGACGAAAAAATCGCCCTTGAATATAAGCTAAAAATTATCAGAAACATGCTGAAAACAATCCAGTTATTCCAAAGCACAACCTATACAGAAGAAAGCTTTGGCGGCCTTATGTCCGCGGCGAAAAGAGCTGCTTCAGTGGCAAGATCTAAAGACCCCTCTCCGTCAAAAGTCAACCGTGCCCTGCTTGACCTGAGAGCCGGCATGTCAAAACTAAAAGCAGCAAAACACGAGGATAAAAGAGGACGCATGGAAAACCTTGGACACCTTGGAAAAGACAAAGACGCTTTAGCCATAAAACTAAACTGCAACGACCCCGATTCATTAGTAGAGACTACCGACCTTAGCGCACCACAATAATTGGCTTCTGCTACAAAAATCTAAACAATCTCTTTTTTTGTCACAAAAACTGTGTTATTATATACATAAGTAAAAGCGCTTATTTTAAAGGAGTGTATATAATGTCTAACCCGGAAAATAATAACACCGAAAGAATTATTGATTTAAGAAGCGACACCGTAACATATCCCACCGACGAAATGCGCGAAGCCATGAAAAACGCGCCTGTGGGAGACGACGTATACCAGGACGACCCAACTGTATTAGCTCTTGAAGAAAAGGCCGCTAACCTGCTCCAAAAAGAAGCCGCCCTTTTCGTCCCCAGCGGAACGTTCGGAAACCAACTGGCAATCCTAACCCACTGCAAAGCCGGTAACGAAGTCATCCTCGATGACGAATGTCATATAGTCCAACACGAAGCAGGAGCTGCTGCACTCATTTCAAGAGTACAGCTAAGAACCATAGAATGTAAAAACAGGACAATACCGCTCGATGAAATCGAAAGAAAAATCAGAAAAGGAGACGACATTCATTTCCCAGACACCGGGCTTATCTGTCTCGAAAATGCACACGGCTCAGGACATGTAATTCCCCTTTCCGAAATGGAAGGTGTTTATAATCTGGCAAAAAAATATAACATCCCCGTCCATTTAGACGGCGCAAGGCTTTTCAACGCCGCTGCCGCCCTTAATGTGGACGCTAAAGAAATAGCTAAATATACAGACTCTCTCACCTTCTGCCTTTCAAAGGGACTCTGCGCCCCAATAGGCTCAATTGTGGTAGGAACTCGTGATTTCATTGAAAGAGCCAGAAAGAACAGAAAAATAATGGGTGGAGCTCTGAGACAGGCCGGAGTATTAGCTGCCCCCGGAATAATCGCCCTTGATAAAATGACAAAAAGACTTCACGAAGACCACGAAAACGCGAAAATTCTCCGTGAAGAATTGTCAAAAATAGATGGAATAACCGTTATAGACAACGGAATCCAAATAAACATGGTATTTTTCGATATGACAAAAACAGGCTATGATAGCGAAAAACTTGTCTCAGAACTCTTAAAAAGAGGCGTAAAAGTTAACGGTGAGGAAGCCGGCCTCATGAGATTCGTAACTCATTATTGGGTCAGCGCCGACGATGTTCGCTACGTTGCCGACCTTGTAAAACAGATAATCAGCTAAATCAGTCATACTTAATTCATCTTTATTATATTATTATAAATAATCTATAAAAGGGGGGCAAAATTTGGATCTGAGTTTTATTGATAATGGAACCAACTTAAAAATATCTCCCGAAACGTTAAATGATAACATTAAGCAAAGTTATGAAGCCATATTCCATGATACCATAAGCGCAACATCTTTCTTTATAGAAAGTGAAGAATTTCACAACGACTACAACAAACTTTTAGCTAACAAGTATATAAATATCACGTTTTTCCGCAACTCCAAAATATACGCCTTTAAAGGAAAAGCCGAAAAGGCAGAAACAAAAAACGGAAAATATTTAGTCATGGTCAGCCAGCTTTCCCCAATAGATGTCGCCACCCGCCGCCAATCACCACGTCACGAAATACTTATACAAATCAATATCTATTCGGCAACTGAGAATATATTGGATCCCGAAGCCCTGAACCGCCCCGAACAGTTTCTGTTTACAGCCCAGCTTTTTGACATAAGCAACGAGGGGCTGTGCGTCTTAACCGACAGAAATATTAATCCTGATAAAGAAAAATTCTACTTTCTGGAATTTACTCTTAATAAAACAGAGAAGTTTATTCTGCCCGCCCGCCTAATAAGAAAGGGAGACTGCCGCCAGTCCGTCCAGTTTAAGTATGACTATGGTTTCCTGTTCGACTTCTCCCATAACCCCGCTGAAAAACAGAGACTAGTTGATTCAATCTTCAGCCACAAACTCAGCGATTGGGGCAGTTTAAGAAAAAAATAGTATAACAAAACGGTTCGGAATTTAAAAGTCCGAACCGTTTTTTATAACACCCGTATTATCAACTCTAGCAAATATATGCGGTCTTCTCTCCGGTTCATTCTCGCCTATAACAAGACTCTGCTGCATAACAGCTTCACCGGCAGCATAAAGCTCCTCACTTGACGTAAATATTTTCGCCCATTCCTCACCAGCAGATACATAATCCCCCGTCTTTTTTGAAAGAAGAATACCGGCAGAATAATCTATTTTAGAATCCACCTTCTCTCTTCCCGCCCCCAAAATAACAGAAGCAATTCCAAGACCTTCCGTATCCATCGCCGTAATATATCCGCTCTTCTGTGAACAAATCGGCTTCACCACCAAGGCCTTTTCAAACTTATCCACATCATAAACAAAATAACTGTCCCCGGACTGTGCTTCAACCATTTCCGCAAGCTTATCCAAAGCCCTGCCCGACTGTATAGCCTCCTTAACAAGCCCTCTAGCTTCCTCAATATCCGCAATCCCGCCTAAATAAACCATATTAGCTGCCAACTCCACACAAATATCAAGAAGATCCTTAGGCCCATTCCCTTTTAAAGTATTAACGGCCTCAATAACCTCAAGACTGTTGCCTATGGCATACCCAAGAGGAATATCCATATCCGTAACAAGAGCGGCCATCCTCTTCCCTACCTTCTGCCCGATATCAACCATTGTCTCAGCAAGTTTTATAGACTCCTCAACGCTTTTCATAAAAGCTCCGCTGCCTGTTTTCACATCCAAAAGTATTGCGTCTGAGCCTGCGGCGATTTTCTTGCTCATAATGCTTGCCGCAATGAGAGGCAAGCTGTCAACGGTAGCCGTAGCATCCCTTAATGCATAAATCTTCTTATCAGCCGGCGCAAGATTCCCCGACTGTCCAGCAATACAAATCCCCCTTTTCTCAACAATACTAAGAAACTCATCTTTCTTAAAAGCCGTCCTGAACCCCTTAATAGCTTCCAGCTTATCAATCGTCCCCCCGGTATGCCCAAGTCCCCTGCCGCTCATTTTAGCCACAGGCACGCCAAGAGCCGCCGCTATGGGCGAAATAACAAGAGTGGTCTTGTCCCCAACTCCGCCCGTTGAATGTTTATCGACCTTTATTCCTTTTATGCCGGACAAATCCACAACATCCCCCGAACGCGCCATAGCCATGGTCAAATCCGCCGTCTCCCTCTCTGTCATAGACATGAAGTAAACCGCCATTAAAAACGCCGACATCTGATAATCAGGAATACTTCCCTCAGTAAATCCCTGAACCATAAAGTTCAGTTCCTCATAACTAAGTTCCTGTCCCCGCTTTTTCTTAAAAATGATATCATAAGCCCGCATTAAACCACCCATTTCATTATTTTAAGCTTTCCGGCCCAAACCCAAAAGGCAATAAATCAACAAGCCTGTATTCCTTAAAATCCTCTGACGACTTAGCAACAATAACGTTTAAATCCCGTGGGTTACAAAACTCCATTAAAACCTGTAAGCATATTCCGCAAGGATAACAATAATCCGGTGAGGAGCCTTCCAAAGAACCGGCCACAGCAATTGCACTTATTTTTCGTTTCCCATCTGAAACTGCCTTAAACACAGCCGCCCTCTCAGCGCATATCCCCGCCCCGAAAGCGGCATTTTCAATGTTACAGCCCTCATAAATCTCTCCGTCCTCAGAAAGTGCCGCCGCTCCCACATAAAAATGAGAATACGGAGCATAAGCAGATTTTTTGGCCTTTATTGCAGCCGCCGCCAGATCGCATTTAAGTTTATAATCCATATAACCGCCCCCACTCCAAGATTATTTTAGCATAGAATATCATATGAAAAAAAAACTGTCAATTTAATTAACCAAGCTATAAAATGACAGAAAACTATGTTAGAATAAAAATAATCATATATAAGGAGCGTATCCAATGAAAATTAAACTGATTTCACTAAGCATTATCCTATCCATGTCCTTGACATTATCTAGCTGCCTCTTTGTTTCAAGCCCTTCTCCTTCACTCACTCCAACTGAAACTGAAACACCCGCCGATCCGCCTAAAAACGCAATGAAAAAAAAGGCAAAATTTCACGACCTATCATTTGATTATAACGATAACTTCACTATTAATGAAGATGAAAGCGATGAAAACACGTTAATATTAAACAGCAATGACGTTTTTATACAGGCAAGATACAGTCAGGAAGATATATACACCGACACAAAAGGGTTCTCAGAAAGTGTTATGAAATCCTTTGAGAGTCAAGAAGATACCACTATAGTTGAGCCCCTTGAAGAAACTGAGATAAACGGAGAAAACTGGTATAGAACCCTAATAAAAATCAACCCTGAAACCTCGGATTTTTATTTCAGAATGTATTTTTTAGCAAAAGACTATGATTATTATTCACTTGCAATATATATGCCAGACTCAGCATACAAAGCAAACGAGTCCGTGATTGATGATATCGTCGCAACTCTAACCATGGATTCGTCAAAATCAGAAGCCGACGCCTTAAAAGCAAAAGCCGCCCTGACAGGGGAATGGGAAGGAAACATTTACGGATACATGGTCTTTAACGAAGACAACACCGCCTTCTGGTATAAGGACAGCTCAAAAAGCATGGATAATGTGCTAGTGGGAACCTATACATGCGATAATAAAATAAGGACATATAGTTCCGGGTATTTAGAGGGAATATATGTTTTAATTGACTATAATAAAATGATTTTTGAAGGCAAAGAGATAGCAGTGGAGGATAGCCAAAAACAAGAATTTATGTTTACGTTAAACGAGGGCAGTGAAAATCAATACCGTGTAAAAAACATATTAACAGGTGATGTAAATACAATGACTAAAGTCAAATGAGAATAAATATTACCCACAAAAGAACGATACAGATTATTACCGCCCCCGAATCCCATTTGCCGACAATAAATAACGCCCCCAAAGGGGGCGATATAATTAAACCTAGCTATTTCTGATAGCCGCCTGAGCCGCCGCAAGTCTTGCGATAGGCACTCTGTAAGGAGAGCAGGAAACATAAGCCAAACCGATTCTATGGCAGAAATCGATAGAAGACGGATCGCCGCCATGTTCGCCGCAAATTCCAAGCTTAATATCAGGACGAGTTTTCTTTCCTCTTTCAACAGCCATTTCCATAAGCTGTCCAACGCCTGATTGGTCAAGCCTAGCCGTCGGGTCACATTCATAAATATTTCTATCAATATAATCTTTCAAAATTCTTCCCGCGTCATCTCTTGAAAGACCATAAGTCATCTGTGTTAAGTCGTTAGTACCGAAGGAGAAGAACTCAGCCTCTTTCGCAATCAGATCAGCCGTAAGAGCCGCTCTAGGAATCTCAATCATAGTACCAACCATATATTTTAAATCAATGCCAGAATTTTTAATGATTTCATCAGCAACTCTGACAATAA
>CAYLSP010000076.1:0-6876 GCA_964385935.1 uncultured Defluviitaleaceae bacterium | reverse complement strand
TGATTTTTTTCCAAATTATCTCCCGCCAACAGTATGATGCCGATGCATATTCCGAATTAGTTAAAAATCATATGCCAGGTCAGCCTATACCATCTCCCGAACCCTATGCCACAGGGCCACTTTTACCTCCGGATGAAAATGAGCGTGGTTGGAAAGACACAGTACGCATGAATCCCGGTCAGATTACTACTATTAGAGTTCGTTTTGCTCCGCAGCGAGCGCCCATGAGTACAATGCCGGGACAAAACTACTTTCCGTTCGACCCGACTGAGGATCCAGAATATGTATGGCACTGCCATATTTTAGGGCATGAAGATAACGATATGATGCGCCCGATGAAAATTATTGAATAGGGCAAACGGTTATAAATATTTAAATGTGTGGAGGAACAGGTATGGCTACATTAAGTATATGTATGATTGTTAAAAATGAAGAGGCAGTTTTGGGCAGATGTCTGGATTGTATAAAAAACGTTGCTGATGAAATTATTATAGTGGACACAGGTTCATCTGATAACACAAAAAATATTGCAAAACTTTATACAGATAAGGTTTTTGATTTTACCTGGATTGATAACTTTGCCGCTGCAAGAAACTTTTCTTTTTCAAAAGCCACAATGGAATATACTATGTGGCTTGATGCGGATGATGTCATTGATGAACAAAATCAAGTTAGGATAAAAGATCTTTTAAGAAATTTAGATCAAAATATTGACATGATTATGCTAAGATATGACGTTGCTTTTGATGTAAACGGTAATCCCACTTTAAGTTATTACAGGGAAAGAATATTCAAAAGAAGCCGGGGATATGAGTGGATAGGCGAGATACATGAAGTTATTGCGCCGCAGGGAAATATTCTTCATGAAGATATAGTAATCCGCCATAAAAAAATGCGGCCAAATGAGCCTCAGAGGAACTTGAATATTTTTAAACGTATGCTTATGGATGGCAAGACACTGGATCCAAGACAGCAATTTTATTACGCAAGAGAACTCAGCAATAACGGCTATACGGAGCAGGCCATCGAAGAATTCAATAAGTTTTTGGATTCGGGAAACGGCTGGATAGAAAATAATATCAACGCTTGTTCCGACCTAGCAACTTGTTATAGAAGGATGAACAATGATTTCATGGAGATAAGCTCACTATTCAGAAGTTTTATTTTTGACTTGCCAAGAGCGGAAATATGCTGTGAAATCGGAAGATTCTTTTTGGACAAAGGCAAGTATGATTCAGCTATTTTTTGGTATAAGCTGGCTGCTGATAAAGAATATGACGAAAAAAGCGGCGGATTCCATTCTCCTGATTGCTACGGATTTGTACCAAACATACAGTTGTGCGTATGCTACGACAGAATAGGGGATCATGAGAAAGCCAGATATTATAATGATCTAGCTGTAACATTTAAGCCTGATAACGAGTGCGTTTTATATAATAGAAATTATTTTGATAGCATTTTAAATAAGACTGAATAATTATAGTTTTAAGCGCGGAAAAAGCCCAGTAAATTTTCATTTACGGGCTTTTTAGTGTTAAATTGAGGGTACATGTTTATTAGGGCATATCCCATAAGCTAACAGTAATTTTTTCGGCTGACGGCTAGCCATTCATTAGTGGGAACACGCCTTAGTCCGGCTTAAAATTGGATCAAGCCGACGGATCAGGGCTGTACTGACCGCGATTTTAAGCATATCTCCCGGAATAAATGGCAGCATGTATGCAGTTATAGCAGGCAGTAAGCTCAAGTTTAAGCTGTACATGAGCCAAGAAATTCCAAGGATATAAGTGATAATTGAACCACATAACATGGCGGGGATAAGAGCTTTAACAGACTTGCCGTAATAACGGATAATGGTGGCCGAAATTATCACACAACCTATGTACCCGGCAATGAATCCTCCTGTGGGGCCTAAAAGCCGGTTAAAGCCTCCTGAGAAGCCTGAAAACACAGGCAACCCAACAACTCCCATAACCACAAACACTATTTGGCTCATAATTCCTTCTCTGCACCCTAAAAGTCCCGCTGCAAGAAAAATGCTTATGTGGGTAAGATTAACCGGCACAGAGCCGATGGGAATAGAAATTTGTGAAAGCACTGCGCTTAAAGCGGCGAAAACCCCAATAATTACCAGTTCCTTGGTTGAAAATCTAAGAGTATTATGCATAAAATTCTCCCCTGATGCTTATTTCTCCTGATGTGAGAGTAACAACATTTCCGTTTTGAAGGCGGACAGCTAACCCGCCATTTTCGTCAATATCAAGAGCCGTGCCATAAGTCCGCTGACCTCTCTGAATTATCTCAATATCTTTTCCAATAACTACCGAATACTTCCTGTATTCCTCTATAAAATCTCTTGGATTCAATTTGTCCGTAAGATTAAAAAGCTCACTGAGTATAAAAGCGGCAAATTTATTGCGAAGCTTTGAGCCTGAATCTTGTAAAGAGACTGCTGACTTTAAATTCTCAGGGAATACGGTGGTAGTAACGTTCAATCCTATTCCCACGATAATATATTCAACCATGCCGCTTTCAAAATCCAATCCGGCCTCAGTTAAGATTCCGCAGACTTTTTTGCCCTTCAAAAGAATGTCGTTGACCCACTTAATTTCAGGAGTAAGTCCGTAAACCTTTCTAATAGCCCGACAAACAGCAACCGAAGCCGCCGTGGTTACAAGACCGCTGTCAGCTACGTTCATGGTCGGACGCAGAATCACGCTCATGTAAATGCCGGTGTCTTTAGGCGAGAAAAAACTCCTGCCCATTCGCCCTCGTCCTGCTGTTTGCTCGTTGGCAATGACAACCGTTTTGTTTTCACTTCCTTCCCCTGCAAGACGTTTTGCCTCTGTGTTAGTGGAATCAAGAGTCGGATAAACAAAAATATGGCAATTCCTGTCTTCATTTTCCAAATGCGTCTTAATCCCCTCTGCAGACAGAATATCATTATCGGCGGACAAAATATACCCCTTATTTGTAACAGCTTCAATAATATATCCATCCTGCCGCAGTTCATTTATGCCTTTCCAGACAGCATTTCTGGAGACATTCAGTGTTTGTGCCAAAATTTCTCCGGAAACGCTTTTCCCACGGTTCAGCTCAAGTATATTTAATACATCACTCTTAACTGACAATGGAACACCTCCTTTATGTGAAATTATACACAAAAATTTTATATTGTCAACCATGTAGTGATAATATGGTGACAATATGCGGTAATCGAGCGAAAGAGCAGTGTTTGACTTGTTTTTGCTTATTATACAATAAATAAATGATTTATTGACAGAAATGTCTGCAAATGTTACAATAATATATAAAATATAATTTATTTTCAGTTGATTATTTAGTATAAGATGGTTATTTTATGCTATATTTAATAAAATATTCCCAAAACGACACAGGCTGTTGGACATAAAAGAAACAAAGTTTACATTTTTAAGATTATCTTTTTTCATGGGGGTGCTGCGATGACTTGAAGGCAGATTAATCAAAATTTTGTCAGGTAAAAGGGAACGTCATGCCCATTTGAAAAGAGAAAACTTACTATAAAAGGAGGTTAAAAGCATGAAATCTAAAAAACATCTGCGAATATCAACTGTCAGTCTTGTTTTAGCACTAAGTTTGATTATGCCAATATCCTTAAATGTCTCTAATGTATTCGCGAGAAATGATGATGAAGTAAATCTAAACCCCGAATTGGAAATCGCGGCATTTATGGAGGAAACAGCTATTGATACCACGCCGGAGATACAAACGATGCCTATGCCGTCTGAGGCAACGTCCGTTGAAAACCCCGACTGGGAGGCTCTGTTTGAAAAAGAGTGGCGCGCTATGGGATTAAACGCCGCGCCGGAGATACTTCCTGCGCCCGGTGGGACAAATACACCTTTCCCTTACTCAATAATTACCCCAAATACGGCTAACCGCCCTGACAGTGAATCACTTGTTGTTGTGCTTTTGGGCGACGGATTTACCAATTCCCCGGAAGAACAGGCAAAATGGCGCTACTACTGCCAGTATTTCGCTAAAAACTTTACAAACTATAAGCCCTTTGACGAGTTTAAAGATATTCTCAAGATTTACCGTATTGACGTTATATCCAATGCAAGCGGCGTAACCCGCTCAGACAGCCCGGACGGACGTAACATGCCGGGCGATCCGAAAGATACATATTTTGGCGGATATCTCTGGAGTTCAGGCATGGCTCGCTTAGGTGGTGCAACCAGAGGCTCTGCTGCTACGGCTATGGCTAATGCCTATGTCCCCACAAACACTAGCTGCACTAAGACAGTGTTATTTAACACCGACATATACGGCGGTTCAGGCGGCTCGACTGCATACGCAGGAATGAGCTGGGCGTTTATTGACGTTACCGTTCATGAAATCGGTCATGCAACAGGAAACTTGCCTGACGAGTATCTCTATTCAGGCATGGGACAGCTAACTGGCCCAAGAGGAAATTTCCGCAGCCAGATGACCGTTGTACATAGAAATTGGATTAACGACCCCGAATGGCAGGAATGGAACCCTTGGTACCGCCTGCTGGGCAAAAATGGAACAACCTTTGACCCATGGTTAGAGGGGCTTACCACCGACCCTGACTTCAAAAACCTTTTCAGACCTATCCCCAACTGCAAAATGCGTTACGTCGGCTCAAATGATATGCTTAACTCAACCGGCAAAGAAGAATTCTCCTTCTGTGAAGTGTGCAGGGAGCAGTGGAGAGATCGCATGTCAATAATCTCAAAAACTCCAGTGTTGCATTTCCAGCCCTATAATGACCAGTTCTATGACAATGTTCCCGTAAAGCTTGATAACAAAAACTTCATACTGCGTATCCCCGAAGCAGAAGTCGGAAATCGCTGTGTTAAAGTGTACGGAGAACAATTAAATAACACAACTGCAGTAAACGGCGTAATTGGTAGCTTTAAAATGACTGTATCTAAAAACGGCGTTGCCATTCCTGAGTATACAGATGTTCCGGCCACTACGGTTATGAATCTGCCTGCTGGAATCTATACAGTGAAAGCGTCATTTGCAGGCGAATATAAGGGAAAAGCCTACAATTTGACACTTTCAAGCATTGAAAACGAGTTTGAAGTAAAACCTCAAACTATCATCACTAAAGTCGGCAAATATGCTGAACCTTGGAACTCCACAGACAAAATGGATACTCTGTCACGTCCATGGAAAAAAGACACTCCTGTAACGCTTCCTGAACTTGGCATAGACCCGTCCCGCATAGGCGCAACATCAGTCAGCCAATTTGATATTACTTATACTTGGCATGTCAGAAACTTTGACGGAACAAGAGGAACACAAATCAGTGCAGAAGGGATTTATAACGGCACGGCTGTTAACGGTCCATCAGCAGTAGGTCAATATATGCTGGCTGTACATTCAAAGGCCAATGCATCCGCCCCCGCTGAAATTGCGGGATATAACGTAACGAACGAATATCCTTTTGACATAACAACGCCGTTCCGTGCTGCTAACCATTATACCGTTGCGGGCGGCACTTATTCACATGAGCTTGTAAGCAATGACTTCCGTGGAATAACTATCGTGGGTGAAGGCTTTACCGAAGCTGAACAAGATAAGTTTGAAGCGGCAGCTGAGAACTTTATTACGAAATTCCTTGATACAGACCCGGTAAAACGGATGAGTGAGCGTTTCTGCTTCTTTATTGAAAACACCATGTCAGCAGATTCGGGGTTAACAAGAGAGGGCGGAGCACAGAAAGATACTTATTACGGTTTCAGGCTTAACGCGGATGGCACATTGGGAACATACAGAACGGATTTATCCATGGATAACGTTATTTTCCAGGATGTATGGCGGCGTGATACAAACATGAAGACTTGGGCTCAATGGGGAACAACGGTTGTGCTTATAAACGAGGATTCCGTTCAGGCAAATTATAACTGGCGTCACCCTGAATTTAACCGCGCGGCACATTTGTCAACCATAAGAGACACTGGATATAAACGTCTTATTGAAAGCGTAGTAACTCAGTTTGCTCATGTAAGATCAAACAGGGATCCAAAACTTCTTGATACCTACAGATGGATGGAAGGCCCTGAGCAGAACAAAACTTTCCAGGAAACTTATGAAAGGCTTCTTGAAAGCTGCTACAGCCATGAAATGTATGGCAGCGGAAGCTTGAATCTGCCAAGACCTGTTATAGTAAGCGATGCCGCAACAAAAACATATTTTACTAACGGCGAAGAAGTGTTGAATTGGGATGTTCCAAAAACATTTAAAGCTTATTCATTCGGGCATGAGCTCAGAACAAACACAGCTGCGTCTGATACTTTTACTATCAGATATTACACCGACAACGGTCATCGAGTTGGAACACTGTTAGGTAATACACCGCCGGTAGAGCCCGGTTTCTACTGGGCTGAGGCTGATTTGCCAACGGGAGCTAAGTATTATCTGAACACTGAAACAGACAGATACGGTTTCACTTACAATGCTGGACAACAATTGCAAGGCGTCAACGGCAACGGCACTGCAAACTCAGCTCGTGTACGTGGCTTTGTCCGTTTTGAAATTGCCAAAGATGAACCGAAATTAGAACTTACTACAAACGCACAGCTTGTTGAGGCGGGAGACTACTTCAATTTATATCTTTCTTTCAACAAACCTGTAGTAAGTAACACTGCATATATGGAGTTCGTATATGACAAAGACCTGTTTGAATACCGTGGATATACCCCTGCTGAGGGTGTAAAGGTATTGTCAAATGTAGAGACAGAGAAGGGCAGGGCGCTTATACTCATGGTAGAGAATTATGAAACATTGAAATACGGCGACTTCCTTTTCAGCGCAAAAGAAGATGCCGCTCTTGATAACGAGGATCATGAAATAGGCGTA
>CAYLSP010000075.1:0-6881 GCA_964385935.1 uncultured Defluviitaleaceae bacterium | reverse complement strand
TAAGAAACCTCCTAAGCCCTTATATTATTCTATCTCTGACGGCCTTTATTTCTTCTTCTGAGATACCAATAGAAAGCAAATAGTTTTCAACCCCGCCGAAATTATCGGTGACATAAGTCATTGCCCTCTCCATGCTGACGGCATTGGACTGCAAATACTTTATGGGGATTTTGTCAAAGGATTTAAAAGTCCTCTTTGCATATGGTATATAATAAGAGTCCGTCACTCTGTAGTTTGCAACAATATCCTCGTTTGATACTCCCGCAAGGCTAAGAATAATATAAGACAAAATGCCCGTCCTGTCTTTTCCGGCAGAACAGTGAAAAAGTATGCCGCCGGGTTCTGCATTTGCAATAGTTAGAACCGCATGAGCCACCTTGTCGCTGCATTTTTCAAGAATATCAAGATATAAATCCCCCATAGGGTCTTCACAATTTTCGTCAAAAGGTATCCTAGATAGTTCGCCTAGAAAAAATGGGCAGTGATGATAAGAAACTCCTTTTACATCAATGAAAGGGTTTCTGTATTTATCTGCTTCATGGTCGGTTCTTAAATCTATTACGCGATTAATTCCATATTTGATTAAAAATCCAATATCTTCCTCATCCAAATAGGTTAAATCTCCCGAACGGACAAAAGCCTTAAACTTTGTGGCTTTGCCGTTAGTTCCGGGATATCCGCCCAGATCCCGCACGTTTACAGAATTTCTAATAGGAAGTCTTACATAAAAACTATCGCTGTTTTTCATAGGGGTTTCCTTTCAAATATTGGGGTTTCCCGCCTGATAAAATATTATAAGCCCCACGGCAAGGTTAGTCAACATATTACGTCAGCAATTCAGATAACTACTCACAAACGAAAAGTAGCGTTAAAAAATATAAATCAAATAGAGATGATTATTAAAAAGATTTCTGCTTTTCAGCCGCGGTTATAATATGCTTTTACGGACATAAATATAAAGTATGAGATCTTTTATAGCGGGAGTTGTATTATGGCATATATCCGAAAAATGAAAAAGTTTGCGTTAATGAGGGTCTACAGCCCAACAAAATCCAAAAAAATCAAGAAATATGTGGCATTAAAAAAAGTTGAAAAAACCCTTCCTAAAATAGCCGTAAATGTTGGTGCAGTCTTTGGTATAATAATTGGACTTGTAATACTAGTGAACTGCATTTTTTCAGGAAGAGTTCCGAAAACGGAAATAAGAGATGTAACAAGTTTTAGAGTCCCATATTCCTCTGTTTCTTCCATTTTAGAGCTTTCCGATAAGTATGATTTAGATTTCGCAGAAGCCCTGACGGTCTTTTCTCTTGAAAATAATTTTTTTCCAGAAAAAACATTAGTCGAAACCGACTTGAAAAGCATTGAAAAAAAGTACATATTAAATTATACTAAGATTAAGGACAGTTATGCAAAAGATAAATTTAATAAGTATTATGAGCTTTTCGACGGAATTGTTGATGATATTGTATATTTTCCCATTCCATACGGATATGGGGACTATATGTACGGAGACAGTTTTAAAGGGACTATGGACGAGAAAAGCTTTGGCTGCGATATTTTTGACAGGGAAAATATTAAAGGTCGTCTTCCCGTTGTCAGTATGACTGGTGGAACAGTTGAAAAAGTCGGCTATAGTAATTCGGATGGTTACAATGTAACAATAAAATCTCCTTCTGGCGGAGAGTATTATTATTCCCGCTTTGAAAAGCTATCAGATGGTCTTGATGAAGGAAGCGTCATTGCTGCCGGAACACTGCTGGGCTATATGGGGGAGGCGAAATCTGCATCATCAGTGAGCCTTTATATTGCGATTTCTCCTAACACAAATCTTTTCGGCGAAAAAATATGGATAAATCCCTATGTGTTTTTGAGACTTTCTGAGGAAAAAAGCAGAATGCGTGACGAAATGTGATTAATTTATTAATTAAATGGGGGTATGTATGGATACATATAATTGGGACAGAGCGCTTTTACCATATGAACAGGCAGTAGATGAGCTTATCGTAAAATTCAAAAACCTTGACGCTTCATACAGACGACTTAACATGGCTTCACCCATAGAGCTTGTTGAGGGAAGGGTAAAGCGGCTTTCGAGTATGCTGGAAAAGGCTCAGAGAAAGAAGATTCTGTCTGAAAACATTGAAGAATATTTAGAAGATATTGCCGGAGTCAGAATTATCTGCCGTTTCGTGGAAGATATTGATAAAGTCATGGAAATTATCAGAAAACGGGATGGTGTTGATTTAGAAATTTTAAAGGAACACGACTATGTAGCCAATGCCAAAGCTAGCGGATACAGGAGTTATCACGTTATTGTGGCTTATCCCGTTATATCGGCAACAGGCTATAAAAAAGTGACCTGTGAAATCCAGATAAGAACCCTTGCTATGAACTTCTGGGCTACAATAGAACATTCTTTGAAATATAAGTATCAGGGAAAATTGCCTGAACATTTGCAGCAACGGCTGATATCCTGCGCTGACGCGGCTGCTAAGTTGGATGCTGAAATGAGCGAAATAAGGGGAGAGGTAACAGAGGTTGAAAACGGAATAGAATCTAAAAACAGAATTATCGACATGATTCTGGAAAGACTTCAGGCACTTTATAATTGTGCTGATTTGGATCAGGTAACTGAACTTAACAGAACGTTTTTTGAGCTTTATGAAAAAGGTGATATGGACGGACTTAATGAATTATACCGCCAACTTAATGTTATGGCTAGTGCCTACAGGGTATAGGCGGGTGAACTTAGTTCGCCCCTACGTACAGCATTTGGTTATATGTCTATCTGGGATTACATAATACAAAACACAAAAGAGGTGCTTATGCTTTACTCAATATCCGACCTTCATCTAAGTCTTACGGATGTTCCTGAAAAGCTCCGTAAGATGGACGGGTTCGGGGAAATTTGGCAGGATCATCACCTTAAAATTAAAGAGAATTGGGAAAAAACCGTTTCCGATAAGGACACGGTTTTGATTTGCGGGGATGTTTCATGGGCTCAGATTCCCATTCACTTTAAAAGAGATGCCGAATTTCTTCAAAGTCTTCCGGGCAAAAAAATTATAACCCGGGGCAATCATGACCACTATTTCCAGTCTGCAACAAGACTGAATAAACAGTATCCTGACCTAGTTTTTTTGAAAAATAATATGGTTGAATATGTTTCGGAAAGCGGAGAAATTATCTGCATTTGCAGCGTCAAGGGTTCTCCATGTCCCAACGATTACAGGTTTTTTGACCATGAAAAAAAGATTTATCGCAGAGAAATTATTAGGCTAAGAACGCTACTTAAACGAGCCGCTGAGGCTGGTTATAAAAACATACTTTTGGCTATTCACTATCCCGTTATGAACGATAAAAAAGAAGAATCTGATTACACAACATTGATACGGGAATACGGAGTAAAAACTGTGGTATATGGACATCTGCATAATAAGGAATCCCATGACAAAGCCACGGTGGGTCTTTTTAATGATGTGAGTTTTCATCTGACTTCATCAGATTATGTGAACTTCACACCTGTAAAAATTTCAGATTAATGAAATTCTGACAATAATTGTGCACCTTGATGAACGAATCCATTAATTTGTTTTATAAATTATATCTATACTCTGTTCCTTTTTTCGACATTTTATGATATAATGATATTCGAGTATGCAAAAAAATGGGGGAAATTAATGAAAATAACAATGAAAAGAGGGAATTTTTGATGTCTTGTGCGTGCGGAAATAAGAAATCGCCGGATTGCTATGGATTTGACAAGGAGATATTAGAAATCGGCCTTGATAAGCTTAATCCGGTATTTGAAAAATATGGCAAGGTTGAAGGCGGACTGGTTACCATTTTGCAGAACGCTCAGGAAATTTATGGCTATCTGCCCTACTCTCTGCTTTCCTATATTGCAGATAAAGTTAATATTAAACCGGCAAAAGTCCTTGGCGTTGCAACATTTTATACCCAATTCAGACTGAAACCCGTTGGGAAATATCTTATTTTGCTCTGTCAGGGAACTGCCTGCCATGTTAATGGCTCAATTGCCATTGAAGAAGCAATTAAAGAAGAATTACAGGTTAAAGAGGGCGACATTACTGAGGACGGTCTCTTTACATATAATAATGTGGCGTGTCTGGGCTGTTGCTCACTGTCTCCTGTTATGATGATTAACGGCGAAGTCTATGGCTCTTTAACAGCCGAAAAAACTAAAAAAATCTTAGCCGGCATAAGGGAGGGCGAGACTAAATGAAAATTATAGTTGGAAAGGGAAGTTGCGGTATTGCTGCCGGGGCTCTTAAAATTGACGACTATTTCAGAGAGAACCTTCAAGCAGACGAGCTTTGCGTAACCGGCTGTATAGGCATGTGCTATTTAGAGCCTATCGTTGATATTATTGACAACAACGGCGAAAAAACTCGCTTTGTTAAGGTTGACTTAAAGGGCGCGGAAGAAATAACTAAATTTGTTAAGGGCGAGGCAAACGAAGCTGATAAATACCGCATTGAGCAGGAAGATGCCGAAATCCTTGAAAAACAATATAGAATAGCTCTTAGAAACTGCGGCGTAATTGATCCAGAAAGCATTGACGAATACATAGCGGCAGGCGGCTATAAATCCATTGAAAAATGTATCAAAGAATTAACTCCTGAACAGGTTATCGAAACAGTTAAAGTTTCCGGCCTTGCTGGACGTGGTGGTGCCGGTTTCCCGACTTGGTTTAAATGGGATGCGGCTAGAAAATCCCCAGGGAATAAAAAATATGTCATTTGTAATGCCGACGAGGGCGACCCGGGCGCGTTTATGGACAGAGCCGTTATTGAGGGCGACCCACACAGCCTTATTGAAGGTATGCTTATCGGGGCTTATGCAATCGGTTCTGATGAGGGCGTTGTTTATGTCCGTGCCGAATATCCGTTAGCTATTGTAAGACTTCAAAAAGCCATTGAAGATGCGGTTGAAAAAGGTGTGTTAGGTAATAACATTTTTGGGACAGGCTTTAACT
This sequence comes from uncultured Defluviitaleaceae bacterium, assembly GCA_964385935.1. GTDB lineage: Bacteria > Bacillota > Clostridia > Lachnospirales > WRAX01 > CAYLSP01. The sequence continues at coordinate 1,879 of CAYLSP010000075.1, read as the reverse complement.
TCACATTACGTATTAAGGCAGGGGCAGGCGCTTTCGTTTGCGGCGAAGAAACAGCCCTTATCGCTTCTCTTGAAGGCGAAAGAGGTATGCCGAGACTTAAACCTCCATTCCCGGCTCAAAAAGGTTATTGGCAAAAACCCTCTAACATTAATAATGTGGAAACCTACGCCAATGTACCATGGATTTTCGAAAACGGTGGAGAAGCCTTTGCCGCTCTTGGAACTCCAGGCTCAAAAGGCTGTAAAGTTTTCGCTTTAACAGGAAAAATCAAAAAAGGCGGCCTTGTTGAAATCCCTATGGGGGAAACATTGCGCCATGTAATTTATGATATCGGAGCAGGTATTAAAGACGATAGAGCCTTTAAAGCCGTTCAAATGGGCGGACCATCCGGCGGCTGTATTCCGGCTGAATTAATTGACACTATTATCGACTATAAAACCCTTGCCCAAACAGGCGCTATTATGGGTTCAGGCGGTATGGTTGTTATGGACGAGACCACATGTATGGTTGATATGGCTAGATTTTTCCTTGACTTTACATGCAAAGAATCTTGCGGAAAATGCATCCATTGCAGAATCGGAACAAAGCGTATGCTTGAAATTCTTGAAAGAATTTGCGAAGGCAACGGAAAAGAAGGAGATATTGAGCTTCTGCTTAATTTAGGAACTCAAATTAAAGACGGTTCTCTTTGCGGACTTGGACAAACTGCTCCTAACCCAGTTCTGTCCACAATAAAATATTTCAGAAACGAATATGAAGACCATATTAATAATAAAAAGTGTACGGCCCATCAGTGTACTAACCTTATCAGCTTTGAAATTGAAGCGGACAAATGCGCAGGCTGTACTTTATGTAAGCGCAACTGCCCCACAAACGCAATTTCTGGCGAAGTTAAAAAAGCCCATGTCATCGATAAGGAATTGTGCGTAAAATGCGGAAAATGCCATACAGTCTGTAAATTTAAGGCTGTATCAAAAATTTAGGACGGAAGGGGATATTAAATGTCGCAAGTATTTATTAACATAGACGGAATCGAAGTTACAGCTTATGAAGGACAAACGGTTCTCGAGGCGGCTCGTTCCGTCGGAATTGAAATTCCTTCTCTTTGTCATGACGACAGAGTGAAAATATATGGCTCCTGCGGAGTCTGTATGGTTGAGATGGAAGGCAATCCAAGGCTTCTCCGCTCATGCTCAACTTTTGTCTCAAACGGAATGATTATTAAAACGGATACAGATCGGGTTATCGAGTCACGTAAAACGGCTCTCGAACTCCTTTTATCAGACCACGACGGAGATTGCCGTCCTCCATGTGCCCTTGCCTGCCCGGCTGAAACTGACTGTCAGGGTTATGTTGGACTTCTGGCAAATGGTGAATACCGTGAAGCGCTTAAAACAATAAAAGACAAAATTCCGCTTCCATCAAGTATCGGCCGTGTCTGTCCGCATCCTTGCGAAAAAGAATGTCGCAGAAAGCTTGTTGAAGAACCAATCTCAATTGCGTTCTTAAAATATCATATTGCTGATGAAGACCTTAGATCAGACGATACATTCATGCCAGAAATAGAAGAAAACACCGGAAAATCCGTTGGAATTATCGGCGGCGGCCCCGGAGGACTTTCTATTGCCTATTTCCTTAGAACAAAAGGCCATAATGTAACCGTTTATGACCAAATGCCGCAAATGGGCGGAATGTTGCGCTATGGAATCCCTGAATACAGGCTTCCGAAAAACATTCTTGACCAGGAAATAGCCATCATTGAAAAAATGGGCGTTGAACTCAAAAATAACATTAATATTGGAAAAGATTTCACTCTTGACTATATTAAAAAAGCTCATGATGCTGTGGTTGTTGCAATCGGCTCATGGAAATCAACTTC
>CAYLSP010000074.1:0-6886 GCA_964385935.1 uncultured Defluviitaleaceae bacterium | reverse complement strand
GTTTCCTCTTTGGGGCAGTAACCCAAAAATCTTATTAAGTGAGTTTATAGATTTAGGTTTTAAATCTATAGTGACTTGTGTTGATGGATCTGTTTTAGATGATAGTTTTGTTGGAAGAATAATCGACAATGGGTTTATTTCAGATCTTCCAACATCTGTTGATCCATGTGGAGAAAATGGAGAATATCATTCATTTGTATTTGACGGACCAATATTTGAAAAACCTGTTGATTTTAAAATAGTAAGAAAATATTTTCGAGATTATCCAAACATTAGTGAGCAAGATGTTACTCGTTATTGGTATCTTGAACTTGTATAGTATGCTTTTCATATCTTTAGAAACGGGGATTTTTGTAATATCAAATACCCAATGGAAAAAAGTGGAGGCTGTGTGATTAAACGATTTTTAAATTACTTTACTAAAGATAAACCAGCTAAGGAAACCCCAATGAATTTAGAAAAAATTCCATGGAATCAGGTTGTAAAAAAGTGCTATGATAAAAATTTGAATTTTGCTCACCCTGTCTCTAAAATTATATATTTAGATGACAAGACTGAACGAGCTGTAATTCTAAAAAAACCAGAAGGATTATTTACTTTGACTTTTGAAAAGTTATATCCGTTTGATGATGAAGAATTGAAATATCTTAGTCTTGATTTGCACGGATATTGGAGTCAAAATACTTGCAAAATTTACGGCATTTTTGACACAGAAGAAAATGCTATTAATACTATATTTTCAGTTCCGCCCTTTAAGTATAACAAAAGTATATAATGGGCTGACTCTTCGTTTCGTATTAAAGTTGAATACTTTTGCTAGATAAAAAAAGATTTTGTGGATAACACTGAAATTAGCTTTTTTACTCGCAAGCGCATTATTATCCTAGTATTTAATGAAATTATTTAAAAAAGGTTGACATCTTCATATTATATGGTATCATGTATATGAACTATTTGCACTGCATATAAATCTACAGTACAAACTGATCAGGCAATGAACTTTAGCAGTTCATGGGGCCGGGCTGCGAAATATGCGGCAGCGGATGAGTATTTGATACGCATCTGTGGGACAGTAATTTGTCTCATAGGTGCGTTTTTTATATCTTTAGATAACAAACCATAGGTTAGTGCAATGTTTTCAAAAATGCCTAATGGCTAAAAATGGAGGTAACCACTGTGACAACTGATAAAACCAACACAAAGGGATTATCAACGTCCGAAGCAAAAAGGCTTCAGGAGCAATATGGCAAAAATGAGCTTACGGCACAGAAAAAGGGAAGTTTTTTTAAAAAAGCGTTGCACATCATCAGTGAACCCATGTTTCTGATGCTGATTGTGGCGGCAATTATCTACTTTGTTCTAGGAGAACCAGGGGACGGCGCTGTCATGCTTGTTTTCGTCATAGGCATAATCAGCATCGAGATTATACAGGAATGGAAAACAGACAAAACTTTAAATGCACTTAAAGATTTATCCGCACCCCATATTATGGTAATCCGTGACGGAAACGAAACTGAAATTTTAAGCGCAGATCTTGTTCCGGGGGACTTAATGCAAATCCATGAGGGTGTAAAAGTACCCGCCGATGGAACTATTATAAAATGCAGTGATTTATGCGTTGACGAGTCTTCCCTTACAGGAGAATCCGTTGGCGTGTGGAAGGCGTCCTACGACGAGAAGGAGGACAGTTCTGATTATTGGAGAAAGGATTATTGCTATGCCGGAACTTTGGTAACGCAGGGAACGGCTACTGTCTTGGTGGATAAAATCGGCTCGTCCACAGAATACGGAAAAATTGGCAAAAACGTAGCCTCTGCGCCTGAAAGCCCTACCCCTCTTCAAAAACAGACTAGCAAACTTGTCAAGCTTTGCTCAGGAATCGCCGCTATTTTATTTGCCTTAGTAGGAACAGTTACATATTTTAATATTCCCGATCATATTTTCGGCGAACGTATCGTTGAAAGCATTCTTTCCGGCATAACTCTTGCAATGGCTATGATACCCGAAGAATTCCCCGTCATTCTAACAGTATTTTTGTCAATGGGGGCTTGGCGACTGGCTAAAAAAAACTCTCTTGTCAGAAAGCTCCCCTCTGTGGAAACATTGGGTGCGGTATCAGTGTTATGCGTTGATAAAACAGGAACAATTACCATGAACCAAATGACCGTTCAGGACACTTGGGCGGCTGGGGGTGACATGGATTCCCTTTATGAAACTATGGGGCTTGCCTGTGAGACGGAAGCTTACGACCCCATGGAGAAAGCCATGCTTAGCTATTGTGAAAAGGTTGGTATCCCTAAAGAACACCTCTTTGGTGGAGATTTAATTACAGAATATGCCTTTACTAACGAGCTTAAAATGATGGGACACGTCTGGCACCATGACGGTGAAATAATAATTGCCGCAAAAGGCTCTCCCGAAAGAATCCTGACAATATGCGATTTAAATGGGGACAAAAGACTGAAGGCAGAGAAAAAAATCAGGGAAATGTCCTTAGATGGTCTGAGGGTTATTGCAGTTGGAATTATGAAACTAAAAGAAGAAAGAGAAATCCCCACAGAAATTACCGATTGCCGTTTGAGCCTGTGCGGCCTCATCGGACTTGCAGACCCGCCCAGAGACACAATAAAAGACGACATTTTAATGTGTACAAAAGCCGGAATCCGCGTGGTTATGATTACTGGTGACAACGGCATAACAGCCGGCAGTATCGCAAAAAAAATCGGTATGCCCAACAGTGATAAAATAATAACGGGCGACGAGCTGAACAATATGTCAGATGAAGAACTGCGTAAGCGGGTTAAAGACGTAAGTATTTTTTCGCGAGTCATTCCTGAACACAAAATGAGGATTGTAAAAGCCTTTAAGGACAATGGCCAAATCGTTGCCATGACCGGCGACGGTGTTAATGATGCCCCTGCCCTTAAATATGCTGATATAGGCATTGCCATGGGCAAACGAGGCTCTGAGGTTTCTCGTGAGGCTTCTGATTTGATTCTTATGGATGATAATTTCTCCACAATAGTTGACACGGTAAAAGACGGTCGCAGGATTTACGACAACATACGAAAGGCCATGGGATATGTATTTACAATTCATATCCCCATAGCCTTTGCGTCGCTGCTTGCTCCCATGCTGAACATAAGTCCTGATAATCTGCTGTTATTGCCGCTTCACGTAGTTTTGTTAGAACTGATTATTGACCCAACCTGCTCCATCGTGTTGGAACGTCAGCCGGCAGAAGCTGATATTATGAGCCGCCCGCCCCGAAATCAAAAGGAAAAGCTTTTAACATCCAAAACCATGCTTAAAAGTGTTCTGCAAGGGCTTGTTGTTTTCGTGGCTTCTTTCGGAACTTATTTTTATCAGTTAAATTTAAATCCAGATAATGCGCCTGTAGCACGCACAATGGGGCTCGCCGTAATCATGCTTGCTAATCTGTTTTTGGTTCAGGTAAACAGTTCGGATCACGACTTTGCTTTCCAAACGCTTAAACATCTTATAAAGGACAAAGTAATGTGGACGGTTAATATGGGCACAATTTCCGGTTTGTTAATTATCTTATATACATCACTGTCCGGCTTTTTAAAATTAGCGCCCCTAGACATGGAACAATTTTTCACCATAGTGGCTATAGCGGCAGTTTCCGTTTTATGGTATGAAGCCGTGAAGCTGATAAAAAAATTCAGTCTGTCCCGAAAACGGAATTAATTTTCTTTCATTATATACTCGTTACCAGCCTTGCTATAGTAGCAAATAAAAAACAAACGGCAAAACCCATTAACGTTGGTACAAGTATTGAAACACCCGTCCACTTTGCGCTTTGAGTTTCCTTTTTAATGGATAGGCAGGTAGTGGAGCAAGGCCAATGCATTAGTGAGAACAGCATGACGCTTATTGCTGTAATCCAGGTCCAACCGTTATCAACTAGAAGTTGCTTCAACACAGAAAGATTATCAATCTCCAATATATTTCCTTTTGCCATATACGTCATAATAATTATCGGAATAACGATTTCATTTGCTGGAAATCCAAGTATAAACGCCAGAAAAATAACGCCATCCAGTCCCAGAAGCCTTGCAAATGGGTCTAGAAATGTCGAACAATAGGTCAATAGCGTTATATCCCCGATACAAACATTCGCCATAATCCATATTAAAATTCCCGCAGGAGCCGCTGCCGTTGCGGCTCTTCCAAGTACAAATAAAGTTCTGTCGAATACTGAACGTATAATAACCTCACCTATCTGCGGTCTCCTGTAGGGCGGAAGTTCCAAAGTGAAAGATGATGGAATTCCCTTTAGAATTGTTTTTGAAAGGAATTTTGACGTAATAAAAGTCATTGTAATGCCCAGTAATATTACAAAGGTCAATAGCAGTGCGGACAAAAATGACTCCCTGAAGCCAACTGCAATGCCAACAAAAAACATGGATATTATAGCAATTAATGTTGGGAACCTACCGTTGCAAGGTACAAAATTGTTTGTAATTATTGCAATAAGCCTTTCCCGAGGCGAATCGATAATCCTACATCCAATAACTCCCGCCGCATTGCATCCAAAGCCCATACACATTGTTAACGCCTGTTTGCCGCACGCCCCGCACTTTTTAAAGCATTTGTCCAAATTAAAGGCAACCCGGGGCAAAAATCCCACGTCTTCAAGTAGGGTAAAAAGAGGAAAGAAAATTGCCATTGGCGGAAGCATGACGGACACCACCCAGGCCAATACCCTATACGCCCCTAGAACGAGCATTTCATAGAGAAATTTTGGGGCATTAATCCAGATAAAAAAATTCAGCAAATGTTCTTCAATCCAAAAAAGGAACTGGCTGATTAACTGAGACGGATAATTAGCGCCGGTAATCGTTAACCAGAATACCCCAAGCAGCGCTAAAAACATTATTGGGAATGCCGTCCATTTTCCGGCTAGAAGGTTATCAATTTTCACATCTCCCTTTTTATAATCCTTATCCCCAAATGTAACCGTGTCCCGGCAGATTTCCTGAGCTGTATCCACCAGAGCTGAAACTATGTCATCTTTTATTTTTGTTTCTGTGATACCCTGAGCCGTAAAATCTTCTTTTATTTCTCTAATTATCAGTTCTAAGGATTCCTCATTAATACCCAAAGTCGTGGATTCCCCATTCAGCAGCATTAAAGAAAGCCAGCGGGCGCTGATTGTGTTTGTGAAATTTTTTTCGATGTGCGGAGTCAAAACAGAAATGGCTTTTTCAATGTATTCTGGATATTGTATTTTGATGGGATTTTGTTTTTCGGGATTTTCAATCACATAACTGACGGACTGCATTAATTCATCAAGTCCTTTTTTGCTCCTTGCCGTTGTTCCTATAACAGGAATCCCGAGTTTTTGTGAGATTGCCGGTAAATTCAGGTGGATTTTTTTCTTTTTAGCTTCGTCCATTAAATTGACACATAGGATTACATTAGAAGTTATTTCTATGGTTTGCAGCACCAGATTTAAGTTTCGTTCAAGGCAAGTCGCATCACAGACAATTATAACTGCGTCGGACTGTCCGGAGCAAATAAAATCCCGAGCCGCTTCCTCTTCGGCTGAATGAGCCACCAGCGAATAACAGCCCGGCAAATCTACTAACACATAGCCATTTTGTCCAAAAGTGCAATAACCCTGAGCATTTGCAACTGTTTTCCCTGGCCAGTTCCCTGTATGCTGCCTCAGCCCTGTTAAGCTGTTAAATACAGTGCTTTTCCCCACATTGGGATTCCCTCCCAAAGCCACAACTCTGTCGGCTGCGCTGACCTTTCTTATAACAAGGCCTGTATCAATGGCCTTTGACCCCATAGAATTCTTATTTAATCCCATACGTCACCCCCCGATACATTGAACTTTCACGCATGAAGAATCTTCTGACCTTAACGCTATAACAGCGCCGCGGATTAGAAATGCAATCGGATCCCCAAGGGGGCTTTTTTGCACGCATGTAATCGTGGTTCCCCTTATTAATCCAATATCCTGTAATCTTCTGCGCATACTGTCGTCCGAGTTTATATTCAGAACAACGGCTCGTTCGCCCTGTTTAAGCTCTGAAAGATCATCCATTTTCTGCATATTGACGCCCCCTACGGAATAAGTTTGTTCTAGGAAAACAAAAAGTTTCCTTAATCTAAATTATGCAGGCCGTTACAACATTGTTACTATAGTAACTCCATTTTTATTGGAATTGCTTTCAAAAGGAGGTTTTTTATGGCCGATCATATAAATTTTGTTCCCGGCGATTTTTATACCCTAAAAGGATATGAAATTAATAATAGAGAATCTATTACTTACGCAATGGAAGATTATTTGGAAATGATTTTCAGATTAAGCCAAAATAATGAAATAATACGAATAAAAAGTCTGTCCGAAGTTCTCCATGTAAAGCCCTCCTCTGCCTCAAAAATGGCAAATTTACTAAAAGGGGAGGACTTAATTAATTTTGAGAAATATGGACAAATAACTTTAACTGAGAAAGGGGTACGGCTTGGGGAATACCTGCTGTTTAGACATAATGTACTCCAAAAATTTTTCTGTATTATCAATCATTCTGAAAATGAGCTTTCATTGGTTGAAAAAATCGAGCATTATATAGATGAAGAAACAATTTATAATATAAAAAACTTGCTCGAAAAGAATACCTAGCCTGTTCTCCATTTTTCATAATAAATTGAAACCCGCGCTTGAAAATAACAAGCGCGGGTTTTTCGTAATTATAAGCTTGACCTTTTTCTTTAATCCATTAAAGCAATTTTTAGTGAAATTTCATTGTAACCAAAATGATATCTCTTGTGCGGGCAGTAGAAATACCCCAAAAACCCACTATCTAAGCCCTTAAAGATATTTATGGGAATTAGTAAATAAAAGATTATT